>CAMDWA010000128.1 GCA_945877855.1 Thermoflexus hugenholtzii JAD2
GTTCCTTTGTTGATGCTTGCTAGCGTTGCTATGATTGCTTCGACTGTTTTGTATACTGCGGGGGGATGTTGTTCTTCTTTTTTTTTCATACCCTCTGTTTTACTACAGATTTGAACAACATCCCTACTTTTAGACTAAACTACTGTTCATGATAATTGTTTAATCAAATGCCAGGTGTTTGCATTGGGTTTGGGTATATATTCAATGTGATCAAGCAGCTGGCGGGCTAAAAATAGGCCGTAGCCGCGTTCTGGAATCGTATCAAATAGTGGTTCACGGGTCGGATCATATTCAAATGAATGACCGGTGTCGTGCATACGAATTTCGAGTTGTAACGGTGATGGCAACACGCATAAACGTACTATTACGCGAGCTGTATCACGATCGATCACACCGGCATAAGCATGTTCAATAATATTGGTGCCAATTTCATTTACAGCCAGTTGGGTGTTATAAGTCAAGAGGTGTACTTCCTCCGCTGTTAAGTGTGGGGTGGCTGTTTGAATGATATTCTCAATATGATTTCGCAATAACTCTAGTTGATCGAAGCGGGCTGGAATGTCGAGAGAAATCTCGGAGTTGTTTTGCATTATTTAAATATGTTTTAACACCAATACGGTTTGATCATCATGTCGCACGCCTTTAGAAAAATCGTTAACGGCAGCCAATAACGCATCTCTAATGACTTGCGCCGAATTTGAATGATATTGCTTTAATAGTGCAATCATACGTTCTATGCCAAATAGTTCACCATTGGGTGCCCCTGCCTCATTTAAGCCATCACTGGTCACGAGCAACACATCACCGAGCGCAAAACGCAAACGATGCGTGCTACAAAATGTGGTATCCATCACCCCTATGGGTGGCGAATCTGCTTCAAGTAATTGCGGTTCGCCATCGTGTGGCATATATATCACTGGCGAATGTCCACAATTGGCATAGACGATCTCATTTGACAAGGGCAAGTATTGACCATAAAACACGGTGGCAAACATGCCTACATCTGTAAAATCGCCATATAAATCATAATTGGCACGGTCTAAAATAGTGGCCGGTTGCGGGTCATAAATATAACGATGATGGGTGCGAATGGCGGTGCGTGTTACCGCCATTAACATGGCTGCTGATAAGCCCTTGCCCGACACATCCCCTACATAAAAAGCAAAGGGTCGATCTGGCAAGGCTTGCATATCATAAAAATCGCCACCCACCTCACGCGCTGGCACCGAAAGCACCGAAAGTTGTATTTGATCTGGCAATATTGTTGATTTTGGCAAAAGCTCGGCCTGAATCCGTTGGGCCAAGGCGATTTCGGTTTGCAAACGCGCTTGGCTTAGGTTGTCTTGTACTAATAAGGCCGTTTCGATGGATGATGCCGCACGATCGGCAATACTGCGGGCTAGTTTTATATCGGGCGAGCGAAATGCGCCATTTTTTTTATTCAGTGCGCCTAAAATGGCGCATACACCGGCGCGAATTCCAAAGCGGCGCATATAACCATTTTTAATGGCGATGCCAAAGATGGCATTATGCGTTTCTGGGTCAAGTTGCCATTCTTGCGTTGCATTGTTGCTTTCATCACAAATACAAGTAAATTGTTCAAAATCAACAAATCCATCTGGCACTTGCACAAATTGCAGGTCATGATCGGGCATAGTTAACGCTACAAAAGCGCAATCAACCCGCAATAATCGTTGGGCTTGTTGGGCCATCATTTGCAATGTGTCATGCAAATCGGCATTCAAGCGGGTCGAACGATTCATCTCATATAGCGCCAATAATTGATCTTGGCTATCGATCAGATCTTGGGCCATATCATCGAGTTCAAGCTCAAGCTGTGCCATTGCTGCTGCAACTTGTGTTGCAGTGTCCACAGTTGACTTCATCTCTGCTGATGAGCCAGCAGAGGTTAAATCAACATTAGTTGCAGCAGCCACTAATGTCGCGGCATTAGTGTTGAGTAGCGTCATGAACAGTATTAATGATTTTAAAAGCCTTATCTAGGCGGGTCAGCTCAAAAATAATACGTACCGGTTGCGGCATATTGCACAAAACCACATCGCCACCGCGTTCGCGGCAGTTTTTCATGGCTTGTACCAGCGTGGCTAGGGCTGCCGAATCTAAAAACGTAACTTTTTCAAGGTTTATATGCACATTCTTGGGCGTATGGGTCGCCAAACTTTGACGAACCTGTGGCGTTTCGTGCGCGTCAAAACGCCCATCTAAATGTAAGGTCAAATAATCAGGGTGAAATTCTTCTATTACGGTCATTATGGGTTGATCTTTCGCAATCGACGCATTAATCACGTGGTGCGGGTTACACCAGTATTTGTGCGTTGAGCATTGTTGCGGCTAAGTTTTGTTTGTAACATGGTTTCAAAATGAAACACATACCAATCTACCACTTCTTCCATCGGCAAGCCACGTGCTGCGCGATAATTTTGCAACCCAATCGCCTGACGATTGGCGGCATCATCGATCACCCGCGCAATGGCTTGCGCCATGCTATTGATATCATTGGGTTGAAAAAATTCGCCAGTGTAACCTTCTTCACGAATGACTTCGGCAAAATCGCCGATATTGGGCAAGACGACAGCCTTGCCATAATCACCGGCCTGATGTAACACCCCAGAGCTGCCGGTGGTGCTGGTATATGGAAACACCACCACCGAAGCGTTGTTGAAGATTACAGGCACATCGCTTTCTGAAACATAGCCGGTATAACGCACATTGGGCACATGGGCATAGCGTTGGGCCATTTGGGCCAAATACCCGGCTGCATTTGGGCTATCGGTTCCGGCGATCACCAATTCGAGGGGGGGGCGGTTTTGGTCTGGCGCTTGCAATTGGGCAAAGGCTTCGATCAACGTCTCGACCCGTTTATAGGTGCCAAATTTGCCGAAGGTCATAATTTGCATCGTCCCATTGTCAGTTTCTTTGGGTGGTTCCACTGAGGGCTGGGGGGCGCTGTCTTCAAATGAGCCGTGTGGTGCAAGCAATACATTGTCGGCCCCATAGTCGCGGCGCAACAATTCAACATATTTTGGGATGGTGAGTGCGACGACATCGGCTTGTAAGAGCAAGTGTGTCACGATCTTGCCAAAGGTGCGAATGCTCCATTCAACCAATTTATTGCTGCCAAAGCCCGCGCTTTTTAGGTCAACTGTTTCCATGATGTTGTGTAACAACACCATGGTGGGAATCCCCCCCAAGCGTGTGATTAATGGCGTAACTAAGCCTAACGCGGCTGGGGCTTTTTTGCGACCAAACGAGGCAAACTGAATGTTAAACAATAGCACATCGGGTTTGGCCGCCATAACGGCGTTGCGCAACCGTAGGGCGTTGCCCCATGCATCAAACGACCAGCTTGGCACAACAGTGACCGGTGCGCCATGTTTATCAAAGTTGTAATGATGTCCATCGGGTAAATCATCACAAAACAGAATCACTTCGCTTACATCTGCCTTGCGGCGTAGATAGCGCACAAAATGAAATGCATATTCATTTAATGTGCCTGTGCCCGGCGGGTGAGGGGTGACGATGCCAACACGCATTTTAGCTTGCATAAGCACCTCGCCAATCATTGCGTTTAATCGCAGCCATGTCTTTAATAAAGCGTTTAGCTTCTTTGGTTGGGTTCACTTTCGAGCCGGGGGCATCAATCCACGATACCGGCACTTCGGCGATGGTGTAGCCATATTTGGCAGCTAAATACAAGACTTCGAGGTCAAACGAAAAGCCCATCATGGTTTGGGCGTGGTGCAAGCGCTGGGCGGCCTCGGCGGTATAAAGCTTAAAGCCGCATTGCGTATCGCGCACATTAATGCCCAATACATATTTCACCATCATGCGCAAGCCGCCGCTAAAGATGCGCCGCAACAACGATTTGTTGCTCTCTTGCGCACCCTCGGCGGCTCGTGAGCCAATGGCAATATCATAACGCGGGGCTTGGCTGCCATCAACCTTTGCTAATAATTTTGATACTTCTTCGATCGGTGTTGAGTTATCTGCGTCGGCAAATAAGCGATAGCGCCCACGAGCAGCCAACATGCCGCGCTTAACAGCGCTGCCTTTGCCGCCATTCTTAGCAGCCCGTAATACACGGGCGTTGGCTAGCCCCAATTCTTCGACCAAGGCTACTGTATTGTCTTTTGAGCCGTCATCGGCGATGATCAGTTCCCAATCAAACCCAAGGTCACAAATATAAGATGCAATTGCACCAATGCTTGGCACAATACGTTCTGCTTCGTTATATGCGGGGATGATGACCGACAAGTGCGGCACGATCGTGTCGCCTAAAGGAGTTGTTTTCCAATGTTGATAATTAGTGTAGGCCATAACGAGAGTATGATGAAATTACAAACTATACTAAGCGCAGTTTTAGACTGAAATTTTTATCAATTACACTATTCTTCCGTTTAGATCTGTTGAATGGAGGAATTGTGCAATTGGTATTTCCTCAATTTTTGCTTGTGCGCGGTATATGGTTACGCCATTATATGGTATATCAAACTTGAATGAGGATACAAGTAAAGTATATTCTTAAACGTTGTAAAAGTCATTACGAAATTGGATGCAAGATTATCATGAAATGTATCATCTTCATGATTTAATGGAATGATGGTGTAATGACTCGGTGTTTGCTGCTTATTTCACCTCAAATATTGCAATTTTGCGCCCATCATTGGCCTCAAGTGTAATGATATCGCCTGATTTCCATGCAGCATCGGTGCGGCCCATATAAAGATCAGTCGATGAATCTGCCCCAGCCGTGCTATTTAGGTTAACAAAACTATCCTTAAAGACGACAACATTCTTAAATTTGTAATTGACTCCGCGTGGGGTCGAAATTTTCCAATCTTTCAAATCGACATTATCGCCTTCATTCGAAATGACGATTCGCTCAAGTTGTAACTGACCAAGTGATGACAAGCTAATTTTTATGCGTGCATCGCCAGTGGTAGCGGCAGGGGCAGGTGTGGCGGTTGCTGGAACTGTGGCTGCCGCTGGTTTTGTGGCAGCAGGCGGGGATGTGGGAACTGGGGCGGCGTTTGAAATTGGGCGGGTAGCTGCCGCTGGACTGGCATTTGGCAAGGCTGTGGTCCCTGCGGGTGATTTGGGGGCTGCCGTTAATGCCTGAACCACAAATAGGGTGGTAATGGCAGAAAGAATCATATTAATGATGGCAAGGGCGAGCCATTGTTTCCAATTAAGGGGAGGGATCCAGCGATTGAGCGACATAAATAAAAAATTTTATTGTTTGTAATATAACATCGAACATTTGTGCTAAACTTGGATTATGCCAAACGCAGGCACAGTATTGCTTAAAGATGTTTTGGTTGATTATGCCAACCATTTACACCGACGACCTATCAGCGACAACACACGCAAAGCTTTTTTAGGCGATGTGCGTATTTTTGTTCGTGATGTCGGCGAAGATCGACCTATTTATAAAACTACCGGAGATCAGATACGAGATTGGTTGACACAACAAGAGCGCAGCCAACATGCTGGTAGCCCTAAGTCAGTTGAGCGACGTTTAACATCACTCAAGGTGTTTTTTGATTGGGCACATACAAGCGGTTATTTGGCTATTAACCCTGCCGACCCTATCGCTTATCGCCCCCTGCTAGACCCCTTGCCAGAATATTTGACTGAGGCCCAGACCACAGCTGTTGTTATGGCGGCGCAACAAGTTGCGAGTGGCGAGAAGCTCGAAATTCGACCGTTGACAGTTATTATGCTGGTGTTAGAGACCGGCATGAAAAAAAGCGAAGTGCTTAATTTGACTTTGACCGATATTGATCGTAGTAACACTGAAACCCCATCGGTGTGGGTGCGTTATAAACAGCGTCATCTCAAATTTAAAAATCGCTCGTTAGCGATTTCTAAAGATTGCTTGAAAGTGATGGATGAGCAAATTGCGCGGTTTGCCTGCGTTGAGCAATTGTTTACCTGCACTGGGCGCAACCTTGAATATTTGTTTAATCGCCGCGTTGCCCCATTGGCTAATATTCCTTCGCTTACTTTCGAGATGTTACGTTGGACCAGCGCTTTGGTTGATTTTCGGTCGGGCGATATGAACGATGACCAAATGCGTTTCAAATATGGCTTATCACCGGCTGGTTGGCTTGAAATGCAAGCCAAGCTCGAAAGAATTCAAAATTGAGAAGTATTTGAGGCAATTTATGCCGAAATTACTATATCCCCATCTCCATAGGGGATGGGGATATAGTGATTTCGGCGAAAATCTGTTTTATCACACATTGAAAATAAAAAATGCAGAATTAGTAACTCTAATTCTGCATTTTTAATTTCCAAATTACGCTGCCATCATCTGCTTAAACTCACCGGCATCTACAGTTTCATGTTCGAGCAAGCGCTTGGCCAAGGTCACTAACTTCTCTTTATTGTCGGTTAACACTTGCTTCGAGCGCTCATAGCTACGGCGAATAATTTTGGTCACTTCGTGATCGATCTGTTCGGCAATCTTGTCGCTATAGGGTTTCGATTCGCCAAATTCACGTCCCATAAATGAGGCTTCGGCGCGACCAGAGTAAGATACCGGCCCCATCTCGTCGCTCATGCCATATTGGCGCACCATCGCCCGCGCAAGGCTTGATGCCCGCTCAAGGTCGCTCACAGCCCCAGCCGTGACATCATTAAAGACAATATCTTCGGCGGCGCGCCCAGCCAATGTCATGACAATTTGGGCTTCCATTTTTTTGCGCGTCATGTTTAGGGCGCTCTCTTCGTGCTCTGGGGCAAACCATGTCACCCCGCCAGCCATACCGCGCGGAATAATGGTCACTTTTTGCATCAGCAATTCAGCTTCGGGCAACATGGCGGCGGCCACCGCATGACCGGCTTCGTGATAAGCCACCACTTCTTTTTCGCGTGGGGTAATCAGGCGGCTACGGCGCTCTGGGCCAAGTGCCACTTTTTCAATGGCTTCTTGCAACTCAGCTTGCATAATTTCTTTTTTACCAGCACGTGCGGCCAAAATGGCCGATTCGTTAATCAAGTTTTCTAGGTCTGCGCCAGTAAAGCCGGGGGTCTGCTTTGCAATCAAATTCATTTCAACATCTGCCGAAATGGGTTTGCCTTTTGAATGAACTTTGAGAATGGCTTCGCGTCCAGTAATATCTGGCACATCGACCATCACGCGGCGGTCGAAGCGACCCGGGCGTAGCAAAGCGGGGTCAAGCGTATCGGCGCGGTTAGTTGCGGCAATTACAATGACGTTCGTGTCGGTGCTAAATCCATCCATTTCAACCAACATCTGATTGAGCGTTTGCTCACGTTCATCATTGCCGCCACCCCAGCCGCCGCCACGTTGGCGGCCTACGGCATCAATTTCGTCGATAAAAATGATACAAGGGGCGGCTTTTTTGGCTTGGTCAAACAAATCGCGCACACGGCTTGCGCCTACGCCAACAAACAACTCAACAAACTCTGAGCCAGACAAGCTGAAGAATGGCACACCGGCTTCGCCAGCGGTGGCTTTGGCCAATAGGGTTTTGCCTGTGCCGGGTGGGCCAATGAGCAACACACCTTTGGGGATGCGTGCGCCCAGTTGGATAAATTTTTCTGGACTTTTTAAGAAATCGACAACTTCAACCAATTCAAATTTCGATTCTTCGCAACCAGCAACATCGGCAAATGTGACCACCGGTGTCTCTGAGTTCATACGTTTGGCGCGACTGCGCCCAAACGAGAAGGCCTGATCGGCCCCTGATTGGGCA
This sequence comes from Thermoflexus hugenholtzii JAD2, assembly GCA_945877855.1. Lineage (GTDB taxonomy): Bacteria > Chloroflexota > Anaerolineae > J036 > Brachytrichaceae > AQU-03. Next base: position 7,746 of record CAMDWA010000128.1, read on the forward strand.
CGCCTCATGCTAAAGATAAATAACCCTAGAATGAGCAAGACCGGTAGCAAATTGATGATCCAAAATCCCAATTGCGACATTAAAGATGCCGTTTCAGGGCGATAGTCAAACGATGCCAAATCTTCGGGGGTGAGGCCGTAGTTGCGCAAACGTTGAATTGTGTCGATATTTTCTTCTTTATTGACAATAAAACGTTTATCGTTTTTTAGTTGCACCCGTAAGAAAGTGCCGCCAGCAGGGGCAACCACTTCTTTGACGTTTTGCTTTTTAATCTCTTGAACTAGCGTATTAAATGAAGCCTCGTCTGTACTGCGGGGCAAAGTCGATGTGCGTGCAAATGCCATTGCTGCATAGGCAATGACGAGCGCGATCAAAATGAGCGGGACAATGTTATTTCTTAAACCTTTGGGCATTCCAAACCTCGTGAGAAACAGCAGCGTAACATGTGCGTATTAGCTTTGCGTTAGACTTTAAGTATACACGGCATAAAATTAATGCCACATTGTGCATAAGGTTGAATGTAATATCGGGCAATTGACGCAGTTGGAAATATTTGACAAGATTTTTTTATTTTTACTTTATTCTATAAATCTGATAATGGCAGCGAGATCGTAAAGCAATCATTTTTAGTATTTAAATTATCTTATTGTTTTTACGGTTGTTATGTGTTTATGTTAACTTCTGAACTAGACTACGACTTACCCAGTGAGCTAATTGCTCAACATCCCATCGAGCCACGCGACGCATCACGGCTGATGGTTATCTATCGTAATACTGGTGCGATTGAGCATCGCCATTTTTATGACTTGCCACATTATCTACAAGCTGGCGATTTATTAGTGGCTAACCATTCACGGGTTATTCCAGCGCGTTTGATGGGTAGAAAACCCACCGGCGGCAAAGCCGAATTATTGCTTTTACGCAAGCTCGACCAAACGCAGTGGTTAGCATTAGTCGGGGGGCGCAACGTGAAGCAAATTATATTTGATCAAACGCCTGAAGTGACCGTGACGGTATTGGCTGCCGATAGCAACAATCCTGAACGTGTGATTCAATTTAGCCAACCCATCGAGCCATTTTTAGAGCAGTTAGGCACAATGCCACTACCACCCTATATACAGTCGCGGCTCAATGACCCGGGGCGATATCAAACTGTTTACGCTGCGGTAGCTGGCTCGGCGGCAGCCCCTACGGCTGGCCTTCACTTTACCCCAACACTGATCGACACACTCCATAAAAAAGCGGTCGATATGGCTTGGGTCACCTTGCATGTGGGGTTAGATACGTTTAAACCCATTGATGAAGCTGTGGTTGAACAACACGCGATTCATAGTGAATGGGTTGAATTGCCAGCCCCAACTTTTGGGGCTATAACCAAGACAAAGGCTCAACAGCGGCGAGTTGTGGCCATTGGCAGCACCAGTGTGCGGGTGTTAGAAGCTGTTGCAAATGGGGCCGTTGAAACGCAGGTGTCGCCCAATTTAGATACGAGAGGTATTGCTGGATTTACGCGGTTTTATATCACACCGGGTTATCAATTTAAAACGGTAGACGCAATTATTACGAATTTTCATTTGCCACGCTCAACTTTGCTTGCCATGATGGGGGCATTTATGGGGGTTGAACTAATGAAGACCGCTTACGCTGAAGCAATTCGAGAACGCTACCGGTTTTATTCGTTTGGCGATGCTATGCTTATTTTATAAATGTGAACTGCGATCTTCCTGCTCAAACGATGCTTGAAAAGGAAGATCGCAGTTTGCGAAAATTGCATTTTTGGAAAAGATATAGCCGGACAACGATATCATCCTTAAAATAGACTATTAGCAGAAAGCGCTATGGTTTGGATAGGTATATCGTTAAATTTGCACCTATCCAAACCATAGCGCTTTCCACGCTATTTTTATATTTTCTTAATCCAAAAATTCGCCTACCAATTATTTGTCTTGGCGGTTGCTCAGATATTCTTTATAAGTTGCCAATGCATTTTGATTGTGTGACTTGATAAAGTTTTCGAGCGCGTCGTAATCATGCGCCAACATGTGTTGTAGCATGGTGTGATGTTCCTGTTGGGCCTGTGAAATACGATTGGCTAAACCACCTTCAAAGTAAAAATGGCGCAATCTTGCCCAATGGGTTAGCACCCGTTGCAACATTTCTTGTAGCATGGGCATGCCAGCCACACGTGCAATGGTGTCGTGCATTTGCTTGTTTAGCTCAACCCATGATTTTTGATCGTTATTTTCCAACGCCGCATCCATTTTTTGAACGATGGTCGTTAACTCGGCTTGGTCATCTTTGGTCATCTTTTGGGTCGCTACGCGGGTGCTAATGACTTCTAGCCCCTCCATTATTGTAAAAACCTCAGAGACGGAACTTTCAGAAATATGAGCGACTGTCGCACCGATATGTGGGACAGATTCAACCAAGCGTTCAGATTGAAGCAACTGTAATGCTTCGCGCACTGGGATTGGGCTAACTGAGAGACGTTGTGCGATATCTTCGATTACAAGACGTGTGCCGGGTTTGACCTCACATCGAATAATCGCATCGCGCAGTGTATGATAAACAAATTCTTGTTTGGTTTGGAATCGCATTCCACCACTAATATTAAGTTGCATATGATGTATTTTATCACACCTTATTGTAATAAATTAGATATTTCTTTGACGAGATCAACAAAGCATACTATTTTTTATTTGCAGCGCTATATTTTAATAGGTAAGCTCTGAAAAAAATATGATGTTTGTCTCTGTTTCACTGTATTTTTCGTTATTAAAGTCTTGATATTGCCTTGGATAGCGTTTTTTTTGAATAAAGTTAGGCTAAATACATAAAACGTTATACTCGGGTTAATTTATGAGCGAGATGGTTAGCCTAACCCAACAGTTAATTAACGCAGCATTACATGCAGTTGCCCCAGATATAGCCATTTCCCGTCACCTTCGGTATATTGACGGTGTTTTATGGGTTGGAGAGCGTTCATATGATGTTATTGGCAAAGAGTTGCGTTTGATTGCTATTGGTAAAGCATCTGTGCCAATGGCGACGGCTGTGTTAGATTTGTTAGGCGATCATATTCAATATGGGGTCATAGTAACAAAATATGCGCATGTTACCGCGAGCGCCCAGGCTAAAATTGCGCAATATCACCCTAAAATAAGGTTGATTGAATCGGCCCACCCGGTGCCCGATGAAAACAGTTTGCGGGCGGGTATGGCGGTATGTGCTGCATTGGAAAATTGTAGCGCTGATACATTGGTGATCACTTGTGTTTCGGGCGGTGCATCGGCTTTACAAGTGGCTCCTCACGAGGGTATTTCACTCAAAACGATGCGGGCGATTAATGATGCCTTATTACGCAGTGGGGCTGATATCACCGAAATGAATGCGGTGCGCTCGCGATTGGATCGTTTGAAGGCGGGTGGGTTGGTGCGAATGGCGCAGCCCGGGCAGGTGGTTGGGTTAATTTTGTCAGATGTCATTGGTGATCCACTGGCTGTCATCGCATCTGGATTGACCAATGACCCATTGGCGCATAATGTCTTAGTAGGAAATAACGCCCAAGCCTGTGCCGCGGCTGCTCGTGCTGCACAAAAACTGGGCTATACAACCCAAATTGTTACCACCAATATGGTGGGTGAGGCCCGCGAACGTGGTTGTGAAATTGCAAATCAGATGCTGTTATGCGCTGCTCAATTGGGGCGGCAGTGTCTAATTTTTGGGGGCGAAACAACCGTCACCATTAATGGGAATGGTAAGGGCGGGCGGAATCAAGAGCTGGCGTTGGCTGCTGCGATTGAATTGGCTGCTCATGCGCCCAAGCGCCCGATTACAATTATTTCATTTGGCACCGATGGCACCGATGGCCCTACAGATGCCGCGGGTGCGATTGTGACACAAGATACCCTTGCCCGCAGTCAAGACTTGGGGTTAAATGCTCAGCAGATGCTTGCGCAAAACGATAGTTATCATTTTTTTCAACCCCTTGGCGATTTGATCATCACTGGCCCAACTGGCACAAACACTGCCGATATCGTGATTGCGTTGTTAGATTAGCCTTTGAGGTTACGGCTAATATCATTAGGCTGTAAAAATGCAAGCTATAATTTATTTCTCATGCAGGATACGCTGGTGCAGCCCATGAACACGAAGGTGGGATTGCCATTTATGCAGCGGCATTATCATACTGTCGTTACACTTTCACTGCTCATTGCCGATGTTGTCAGTATTGTGCTTGCATTTTGGTTGGCATTTCAGTTACGGTTGCGAATTCCTTTGCCTGAACGGGCTGCCCAAAATTTACGTTTTGCCGATTTTGTGCCACTGCTTATTTTGCAAGTGGTGATGACCATCATCGCTTTTTTCTTCGGTCGCATGTATCATCGCCGCCGCACACGTATTGGCTCTGATGAAACCGCCACTATTTTTTCTGGCGCATCGATTGGCACTTTAATTAGCATTGCTGTTGCGTCGTTAACCCTCAAATCATCGTCTGGTGCGTTCGATTATTCACGCGGGATGGTGGTTTATGCGTGGTTACTCAGCATTTTGTTTGTGTTTTTGCTGCGCGGGTTACAAGCACGCTTGCAACGTTGGTTACAGG
>CAMDWA010000129.1 GCA_945877855.1 Thermoflexus hugenholtzii JAD2
GATTGTAAATATACGTCGTAGCCAAGGCTTAAGCACGCGCAAGGTGTTATTGGTGGGGGCAGGCGAGGCGGCCCGCGCTGCAATGCGGGTGTTGGTGGCGCGCCCCGAATTGGGCCGACGATGCATTGGGTTTGTGGATGATGACCCGACTCGTGGGAATACAAATATTGGGCGTTTTCAGGCTTTGGGGGCGCTCGATTGTTTGCCGCAAATTTTGCAAGAGGGGCGGGTTGACGAGTTGGTCATTACTTTGCCATGGAGCGAGCAAGAAAAAATTGTCGAATTGATCAATTTGTGCCGCGAAAATGGGGTGCAGCCGCGTATTGCCCCGAATATGCTGCAACTTAACTTGGGGCGGGTTGATGTTGATGATTTTGGCGGGATACCGATGTTGAGTACGCGCCAAGAAGAAATAAACCCAGCCGATAAAGCCGTAAAGCGGGTAATGGATATTGTCTTTGGCGTTTTGGCGTTGATCTTGGCCTCGCCTATTATTTTGGTGTGTTGTTTGCTGATTAGCCTCGAATCGCCCGGTGCGCCGATTTTTTCGCAATATCGCATTGGTAAAAATGGCAAGCCGTTTATTATGTATAAGTTGCGATCGATGCGCAAAGGCGCAGATTCGGAAAAAGCAGCATTAATGAAGCAAAACGAGGCCGATGGGCCATTGTTTAAAATGCGTAACGACCCACGCATTACCCGCATCGGCAAATTTATCCGACGCACCAGCATCGATGAACTATTGCAATTTTGGAATGTGCTTAAAGGCGAGATGAGTATCGTTGGGCCACGTCCCCATTTGCCGCAAGAAGTAGCTGAATATTTAGAATGGCATCATACCCGCCTGAGCGTGCGCCCGGGCGTGACAGGTTTATCACAAATTAGTGGGCGCAGCGAACTAACATTTGATGAAACCGTGTTGCTTGATATTTATTACATTGAAAATTGGTCGCCAGCGATGGATATAAAAATCATGTTGCGCACCTTGCCTTATTTGCTTTCTGCCAAAGGTGCCTACTAAAATAATTACGAATTACGAATTACGAATTGAAGACAACAGCTTCCAATTCGTAATTCGTAATTCGTAATTCGTAATTAGAAAAATGCCACGTTCTTTAGCGCTTGATGTTGGTAACCGACGAATTGGGGTCGCGGTTAGCGATGAAGGCAAGCTGATTGCCCGCCCCCTTGAGGTCATTGACCGAAAAACGCAGAACCCAATTAAACATATTACCGCCCATATTGCGAATCTTAAGCCCGATGAAATTATTGTCGGGTATCCGTATCAAAAAGACGGCAGTATTAGCGAGCAGGCGGCCCAAGTAGAAGCATTTGTTGCGCTTTTGCGTCCGCATATCAGCATCCCTCTGGTTTATCAAGATGAGCGATTTAGCACAGGCGAGGCGCAAACTGTGATTAAATTAAACACACGCAAAAGTAAAACCTCGGCACAGCGTACCAAGCCAGCTTCGCATGATGATGCGGTTGCGGCAGCCGTTATTTTGCAGCGTTATTTAGATAGCATACAATTTAAACAAACACAAGAAAACGAATCTGACTTTGAAGATTTTTTCTCGGAGGGTTAAAAAAATGAATGAAACACTATCAACCATGATAAAGTCTGCCGTGTTGGTTGGCACAGGCCTCATGCTATATGCAAAAATTAGCGCTGGCACGCTGACCTATTATATTAACCCACGCTTTGTGTGGTTGCCCTATGTGGCTTTACTCATCGTCATTTCGTTGGCTTTGGCGATGGTCTATCAACTCATTAACCGGCCAAAACTGGCACTGGCAACGGCACATGGTCATACACATGACCACACCCACGATCACGATCATGATCATACCCACAATACCAGTTGGCTGACTATTGCTTTGTTAATGATCCCGGTATTGTTTGGGTTACTGGCCCCCACCAAGCCGCTCGGCTCAGGCGCATTGGGGTCACGCGGCTTGGGGCAATCGGCCCCCGCCCGCGAAGCCGCATCAAGTTTGCGCTTGGCGGCCCCAGCCAAGGGCGAAAAAAATATCATGGATTGGTTACGTGAATTTTCGCGCAGCTCTAATTTAAACAGTTTTGTTGGGCAACCTGTCGATGTGATTGGGTTTGTATATAAAGACCCCAAGGCCGGGGCCGGGCGTTTTTGGGTGGCCCGTTTTACTGTAAGCTGTTGTGTGGCCGATGCCAGCGCTATTGGCATGTTGGTGTTATCTGACAATACCGTCAAAGACTTGCAAAATGATCAATGGGTGCGGGTAACAGGCAAAATAACGGTGGGTGATTTTGATGGCGAGCAAGTGCCCGTCATCGCAGCCAGCAAAATCGAGCTAACCGTAACTCCAGACAATCCCTATTTGCAACCTTAAACGCATACAAATTGCCTTGAATCTTAGGAGACCAAACACTAGGCGAAACTGCAATTTGGGCTACACTTGTTTACAACATGCTTAAACGTGATTCGGTGCAATTATTCCTGAGTGTCGTCAGCGCGGCTATTGTCATTTTGGTGATGGCGCTTTTGGCTGCCTACGCGCCATTATGGATTGAACAATATCTTAACCCGCCTACTGGCCCGACGGGGTTTGCCACCAAGCCACCCAAGGTGATGGGTGATTTTACTTTAACAGACCAAAATGGCAAGCCGATGAATTTTAGCGATTTGCGCGGTAGCCCCGTGTTGATGTTCTTTGGCTACACCTATTGCCCCGATGTCTGCCCTCTCACCATGTCTGACTATCGCCGTGTAAAAACAGCATTGGGCGACAAAGCCGCCAACGTCAAATTTATGATGGTTAGCTTCGACGGCAATCGTGACTCACCCGAAGTAATGAAGCGCTATGTCGAGGCTTTTGACCCCACTTTTATTGGCCTCACCGGCAAACCCGAGTTGGTTGCCAAAATTTCTGCCGATTATGGCGCTTTTGCCGATATTAGACGGGTGGAAGGCACCCAAGCCGAATATCAAGTTGGGCATAGCGCCTTTAGTTATCTGATCGATCAAAAAGGCAATTGGCTCATGACATACCCCGTTGGCACGCCGCCTGAAAACATCACCAAAGATATTGCGCGACTGTTGCAATAAAGGTCATTTTTAAAAATCGGGTTTCTAAACGCAACTTGCGGCCAAAGCCGCAAGTTGCGTTTAGAAACCCGATTTTTTGTTGATGCGACCATTCAAAATTGCAACTGTGATTTTGAGAATGTCCTAAAATACCGCTCTGTTTTATCACAATATATACGTAAATTGCGCATTTTTGAAAATGAGCAGGCAAAGATGGTCGTCATCTTTGTGGTATATAAAAAACTTAGCAGGGAAAAGGTGGTTTTGCCACCATAAAATAGACATTGAACAGAAATAACCATAAAAATTTACAACACTGGATTATTGGCTTTATGTTTTGGGGGTTGCTGTTGCAACCATTTGCGCCCAGCCAAGCCGATAAAGACGATGATTGGCAAACATCGATTTACTTGCCAGCCGTTTTAAATATGGCGCAAAACGGGCCGCCAACCAGCCCCGCGCCAAGTTGTCCTACGACATCTTCCAACATATTTAATACTGTGCCTGTCGATAGCGCCCCCTACAAAAACAATCGCATCACCGATGAAAACGCCGATTTTCGCTTGTCGGTGTTAGGGGTATCGAGTATTGATGCTTATTTAAACCTTGTCGATTACGGCGGATTTGGCGATGCCAATGCGCCACGTTTTCAGCATATGTTTTCGCCCAGCCGCACCCCTTATTTTTATGGCGCTTATAAACGCCATGATTGGAACTGGGATGAAAACAGCGCTCCTCCGTATGGCAGCCGAGGTGGGGTCAATAATGATTGGCCGGTTTCGGCCCTCGATATTGCCACCGTGCCCGGCGAGGAGTTATCAATCCCGTATCGACCAGTCATCATTGGCAATGGTGGGCACATTGCCTTGGTGTTATATGCCAGTGAACGCGAATTGACCTTTACTTATAGCCGTAGCGACCATGTTGGCAATGGTTGGGTGATGCATATGTTGGGTTTGTGTGTTGATCCGGCGCTGGTTTCGGCGTATCGCGCCCAAATTAACAATGGGCGACGCGCCACTGGACAATTGCCCGGTATTAAGCCCAATCAAATCATCGGCACAGCGTTGGATGATCATATGACGATTGCAATTCGTGATCGTGGGGCATTTTTAGACCCGCGCTCGCGCAAAGATTGGTGGCAAGGCGCACCCGCTATGACAATGCTGCCAACGGCCACTTTAGCCCCAACGGCAACGCCATTGCCTATACCGCCCACCGAAACACCTGTGCCAGGTACGCCAACGCCGATTATTCCAACCGAGACGCCGACACCCATTCCACCTACAAACACGCCAACACTCGTGCCGCCTACATTTACACCAACGCCTGTGCCGCCAACGCCGACCCCAATTCCCCCGACCCCCACCCCAACGCCGATTTCCTATTGCCCAAATTCAAACCAGTTTTACCCAGCCATTCCCAAAGACAGCGGTCACTACAAAAATAATTCAATAACAGATGCCAACCCCGATTTTCGATTGTCGATTTTGGGCTATTCACCCACCAGTGCGGCGCTGCAAATGGTGGGCTATAACGGCGATACGGACCCGAATGCTCCACGTTTTCACGGCTTATTCGAGCCAAACCGTGTGTCAAGTTTTCGCGCGGCATATAAACGCCACGATTGGAATTGGAATGGTGGCCCACCCCCTTATGGCAGCCGAGGCGGGGTGAATAATGATTGGCCGGTAACAGTGCTTGACCTCGCTACCGGTCAAGGTGAATCGATCTACATTCCCGAACGCAATGTGCCAATTTGGGCTGACAATTTGGTCGCGTTAGTGTTATTTGCCGATGTCAAAGAATTGACCATTGCTTACACCCGTAGCGACAGCGTTGCCAATGGCTATGTCGTTCATATTACCAATATTTGCGTTGAGCCAAATTTGTTGGCAACTTATCGCGCCCAATTAACCCCAGATGGCTATCGCGCCACCAATTTGCTGCCGGCTTTGCGTAATAATCAGCGCATTGGCACCGCTGATGGTGACAAAATTACCGTTGCTGTCACCGATGGTGGGGCGTATCTTGACCCGCGTTCACAAAAAGATTGGTGGCGATAATGGTTAGTTGATTGGTTGATTCATGACTCACCAGTCATAAGTCAACTAATCAACTAATCAGCCAACTAACCGTAATTCCCTACGTAAGTATTTACAATTGGTTTATGCAAAACCCTATTCACCTGACCTGCGAATATTTGAGCAACCCACTTGGCCTCGATGCGCTTCAACCGCGTCTTAGTTGGCAATTTGCCGCCAACGCTGGCTTAAAAAAACAAACGGCCTATCAAATCATTGCTGCCAACAGTTTGGCGGCGTTACAGGCTGGGGTGGGTGATGTGTGGGACAGCGGGCGCGTTTGTAGCGACCAATCGCATTTAGTGGCCTATGACGGCCCGGCGCTTGCATCGCGGCAACGGGTGTATTGGAAGGTGCGGGCGTGGAATGAGGCTGGCGACGGCAGTGATTGGAGCGAAGTGGCGTATTGGGAAATGGCGCTATTACACCCCCAAGACTGGCACGCTGCTTGGATCGAAGCCCCTTGGTCGGGTGGCCCACGCACCACTAGCCCGTCGCCTTACGTGCGCCGCGTTTTTAGCTTGCCTGCACGCCCCATTCGCGCTCGCCTTTATGTGTCAGCCCTGGGTGTCTTTCGGGCTTCGCTGAATGGAACCCGCGTCGGCAATGACGATTTTGCCCCGGGCTGGACCAATTATCACAAACGGGTGAATTATTGCACCTATGACGTGACTGATTTGCTACAAGTTGGCGATAACGCATTGGGCGCTATTCTTGGCGATGGCTGGTATTGTGGGCATACCTCGTGGTATCACCGCCAAATGTATGGCGAGCGCCCGCGATTTTTGGCCCAACTTGAGGTCGAGCTGGCAAATGGGGAACGGGTTTGCCTCAACACTGACGCAACATGGCGGGTTAGCACTGGCCCCATTCTCGAAAGCGATATGTTGATGGGCGAAAGTGTGGATGCGCGACGTGACATGCCGGGTTGGGATACCCCCAATTTTGACGATAGCCATTGGCAACATGTGGCGCCATTCACCGACCCGGGCCTAACACGCAGTGCCTTTGTGGGTGAGCCGGTGCGCCCCATATGCGAGCTACCCACGATTGCGTCGCCGCAGCGCCGCAAAATCCACACTTGGAATATTCACACGTTTGATCTTGGGCAAAATTTTTCGGGGCGAATTCGGCTAAAAGTGAGTGGCAAACGGGGGGACACCCTAACCCTGCGTTATGCCGAAGCCCTCAACCCCGATGGCAGTGTTTATACCGCCAATTTGCGCTCGGCCCGCGTCACCGATCATTACACACTCAAGGGCGACGGGGTTGAGGTTTACGAATCGTTTTTCACCTTTCATGGTTTTCGTTATGTCGAAATTAGGGGTTTGGCCGATGATGCGCCAGCCGACACAGTAACGGGTATCGTTTTACATAACGACATGCGCCAAACCGGCAGTTTTAGTTGTAGCAATGCGCTGCTTAACCAACTTCAACATAATATCGAATGGGGGCAACGTGGCAATTATTTAGATGTGCCCACCGACTGCCCACAGCGTGATGAACGCATGGGCTGGACCGGCGATGCCCAAATGTTTATTAGCACGGCTGCCTTTAATTTTAATGTTGCGCCTTTTTTTAGCCGTTGGCAGCGGGTAATGGACGACGAGCAAGGTGAGAATGGCGCAATTCCGGCGGTTATACCTAATACCGACCCAACTTTTGTGCCAGATGGCGGCCCAGCTTGGTCAGATGCCGCCATTATTTGCCCATGGACGGTGTATCGTTGCTATAACGACACCGGTATTTTGCGCCAGCATTACGCCACCATGCAGCGATTTATGGCTTATTTGGCGGCAACTGTGCAAAACGACATTCGCACATACCCCGATTATGCGGGTTGGCATGGCTTCGGCGATTGGCTGAGCATCAATTCTGAGACGCCCAAAGACTTGATCGGCACGGCTTTTTATGCCCATGATGCCGAATTGATGGCGCAAATAGCGACTGTATTGGGCAAGCCTGACGATGCGGCGCATTACGCGGCTTTGTTCGAGCGCGTGAAAACGGCGTTTAACCGTCGTTTTGTCACTGCCGAGGGTTGGGTTGGCACTGGCTCGCAAACTTGTTTTGTATTGGCGTTGCATTTTAATTTGCTGCCAGCATCATTGCGCCCGCTGGCAACCGAGGCCTTGGTGCGCGATATTCAGCGTCGTGGCACCCATCTCAGCACCGGTTTTGTCGGTACGCCCTATTTAACCCACGTCTTAGCCAATCATGGGCGGCTTGATGTGGCGTATGCCTTGCTTGAGCAGACGACTTGCCCGTCGTGGTTATACCCCGTTACCCAAGGAGCCACCACCATTTGGGAGCGTTGGGACAGTTTTCATCATGAGCGCGGGTTTGGTGATGTTGGCATGAACTCATTTAACCATTATGCGTATGGGGCCATCGGCGAATGGCTGTATCAGGTGGCGGCGGGGATTGAGCTTGACGACAAGTGTGCGGGCTATCAACATTTTGTGTTGCGCCCGCGCCCGGGCGGCACGCTGACCCATGCCAGCGCCCAATATCAATCACCCTATGGCGAAATGATGAGTGATTGGGCGATTAAGAATGGTCAGTTTGAATGGTATGTGCGCGTGCCGCCTAACAGCACTGCGCTGGCGATTGTGCCATTTACCAATGTTGCCCACGAATTAGGAGCGGGAGATCATCATTTTGTCGCAATTATTTCGTAGGATCATCTCCAAAAACAAGAGAAATAAAACAGACCTTTGGCAAAATTACGTTTCCTTGTGAACGGCGACAGCAATATGACAAGGATTCTGGTAGACTGAATCTATATGATGAAGCTGAGTACGATGCAGGATGTGGTTGCAACAGTTAATGAGCAATGGGAAAGCCCGTTGGCGGACGAGTTACTGCTTCGGTGGGAGCATGATGCTCAGCGACCGAAATTTTGGCGTTCAAGCGCAAATTTCGTCTTCTTCTGCAAGATTCAAGGCAATGATCATATTTTGCGATTTAATCATGCTGACGAGCGTACAGCACAGATGATTCAATCGGAAATAGATTTTGTCAATTCGTTGGCTGATTTAGGTGTGAATGTTGCAAGACCAGTTCGCTCGAAAACAGGTGTTTATGTAGAAAGTGTTTCGACAATGTTGGGCACTTTTCACGTAGTCGTCTTTAAAGCACTTCACGGAAAGCAACTTGATCTCGAAGAATTGTCAACAGAACAGATCGAGTATTGGGGGCAAGCGTTGGGCGAACTGCATAACGCTGTAATGCGTCTGAGGATATCTGGACGCCCAACGTGGCAAGAACAACTCATCGCTGCCGAGAAGATTTTGCCAACTGATGATAGTTATGCACGGAAGGCAATCACACGCTTAACGGATGAATTGCATCAACTTGTGATGTCTGAAGAAAATTATGGGTTGATTCATTTTGACTTTGAGCCGGATAACTTAATCTGGAATAAAGATAAACCCGGGATGATCGACTTTGATGACTGTGCATGGAATTGGTTTGTTGCAGACATTGCGTATGCGGTTGAAGACATGATTTGCACCCAAGGAAATAACGTAGATCTACAAACTGAATCATTTTTGCGATTTATGCAGGGTTATCGGAGCGTGCGATCAGTGGCGCAAACCGAGTTAGAACGGATTCCGTTATTTTTGCGGTTGCAGCATATGCTGAAGTACGTACGATTGAGTAGAGCACTGACTCCGGTCAAATTGACGGGGGAGCTACCTTGGATGGCAGCATTGCGCGATAAGTTGGCCGCAAGGATGCAGCTTTATCGTGATGAGTTTGTAGTTTAGCCCCCAATCATGTCGCAGCTATTATTGACTTAGCCGGCTTTGAAAAAATGCACAATTTTTTCAGGCCGGTCTAATGCACGCATGGCATGTCACGTTAAAATAGAAAAAGGTTCCCCTAATGCTCTCATCTACTAAATTAAGCAAACGTGAAGAAGAAGTTGCCAACCTATTACGTATGGGCAAAAGCAATAAGCAAATTGCCGATGTATTGAGTATTTCTGATCGCACGGTTGAGTTTCATCTCAAGAATATTTATAAAAAGATTCAAGTGAGTTCCAGAGTGGAGCTGATTTTGAAGCTGGGGGGCGCTACACAAGGGTTAGAAACCGAAAAACCAGGGGTTTCCACAGTTGACAACACGGGCCAGATTGCCGACAATGACGACCAACTCAACTCACGGAAGGGTTGGGGTTCAGCGTTAAGAGAAGTCGCCGCAATTATCGGCAAGGAGTTAAGAATGGAAAACCGTTTGGATACCAGTACCCGCAGTCAGGCCAACACGATGAGCTTATTTGAAGCGATTCGCGTTTGCATCACCCAATATGCAGAGTTTAGCGGGCGGGCCACCCGACCAGAGTTTTGGTGGTTTGTGTTGTTTGTAACCTTAGTCAATGCCGGTTTGTCATATTTTAGTGAAGCACTGGTCGGTGCATTTACAGTTGCAATGCTACTGCCCTTGTTAGCGGTAGGCACTCGCCGCCTGCGCGATACTGGTCGGAGCGGCTGGTGGCAGTTGTTCTATCTCGTGCCCATTGCGGGTATCGTTATTGTCGGGACTGTCATGGCGTTGCCTTCTATCTCTTCGGATACCTTAGCAGAGTAATCAGCGTAGAATAGTCGGACGCGAAGCTTGGGCCAATCATGTGACTGACCTCTAAAAACAGTGTCGCTTTTGAAGAATTTTTTAAATAGTGATTCTGTTTTTATAGGGCATATCACCTTGAAAATGAGCAGTTTTGATCTTTTTATTGAGCACTCATTGTTGAAATAATCATCAACAGTGAGTGATGTTATAACTCGACAACTCAATCTAAGGAGATCATCATGCGAAAAATTTCTTTGTTACTTGGCCCAATTGTTTTTTTGATTGCTCAATTTTTATGGGTAGAAGGCAGCGCCGATAACGCGCAAAAGGTGTTATTGATACGCGACAATGTCGCGATGTGGACGCTCAGTCATCAATTATTCGCACTTTACATTATCAGTCATGGCTTTGCCTTCCATTCCCGCAGGTGACTTGACAGAGCAATATGTGTGCTGATTTTACTGTGCCTCGCCATCTACGGTGGCGAGGCACAGTGAAATCAGCACTAAACTTGTTCGCAGTCGCTAATGTGATATTGTCGAGCTAATAAATCGCCTGAATGGTGTCGCCTAGATCATTCAACAAACGCACAGATTGGTTATCGGCTCGCTCTACCTCATCAATCCCGCTCGAAATACGGCTCACCAGACTCGTCAGGTCTGTGCTAAAGCCAGATAGAGCTGAGATTAATTTTCGATTCAAATCTATAGGAAACTGCTCGGCATCCTCCCCTTTCCACGCGTCGCCTACAATATCTGTCAATCCAACCAGCACGTCAATCAGCTCGTTTACATTTTTGCATTGTGCTTCCAATGAATGTTGGGCCTCATGCACGCTGGCATATTCCATCAAGATCCCAGTAAAGTTATTCATGTTTTTACCTTTAATGTATAGCTTTTAATTTTCAGAGTAAATATTACTCAAATCGGCTCTTTGACTTCGATTCTGTGTCACGGAACTCGTCCATGATGACTTGCAAATCATCGGCGATTTCTTCACACTTTTGTATAAGGGTTTGCGTCTTCTCTGACTGTAGATTTAAATTAGCCAACAATGTATCGCCGGCTTGCCCTACTAAAGCACCAAACTCAACGATGTTTTGAATTTTTGCAATGCCGTGCAATGCATCTGATAACGCATCTTTCATCATAAACACGTCGCCCCACAATCTTTCAACACTTTCAAATTTTATCTTTACGTCTGCCATGATTCACTTCCCCTAAATTTTCCTTAAAACTTTCTCGAATTGATGCAATAACTTATAAAGTGGTTACTTATCCATATTTAAATGTTTTGATGATGCATCCTCAGCCGCTTTCATCAGATCAATAATTCTTAAGATAACGCTCGCTGAGTCTATGAATGAATCTCGCAATCGCAAAATGGCTGGAAACACATCTCCATCCATCTCACTTTTAAATTGATCATAAGCTACGCCTTCCCATTCTTTGCCACTTTCAATCGAATCGAGGGTAGCCCTAAGTGGGATTAAGCGATTTGTTAATGCATGGTTATGCGTTTGAAACAGTTCAACAACTTCAAATAATGCGTCGTAGTTTGCTTGTATTTTGGGTGGGGCCATGATTTTTATCCTTTGTTTAAAGTCTATGTATACTGAACGCGGTCTCAAACTGAGGTTTTCGCCGATCTCACTATCCCTCCTCAAGCGTAGCTTGAGGAGGGATAGTGAGATCGGCATTCCGCAATTCTTACCCGTGCGAAGTATATATGATTCAAAATTTACACCATATCACCCTTGTTACAGCCAATGCCCAGCGCAATGTAGATTTTTACACGCGCGTTTTAGGGTTACGTTTGGTTAAAAAAACGGTCAATTTTGATGACCCTAGCGCCTACCATCTATATTATGGTGATCATGTTGGCAGCCCGGGTTCGGCGGTTACTTTTTTTGAATGGAAACATGCACGCAAAGGCAAACCCGGTATCGGCGGCACGCACCATTTGGCTTTGGCCGTGGCCGATTTAAATGGCTTGTTGAAATGGAAACGCCGCTTAATCGACCTTGGTTTTCGGGTGTCGGGGCCATATGATCGGCATTATTTCACCTCAATTTATTTTAATGATCCAGACGGCACCATTTTAGAAATAGCCACGCTTGGGCCGGGCTGGGCGCGTGACGAAGCTGCCGATGCAATTGGCACAAGCTATCGCGCCCCGCCTGCCGAGATGGTGGTGCGCAATCGCGATGAAGCCCGGATTGGGGCTGAAATGTGGCCTGAGCCTGTGCCAAATATCACGCCAGAGATGGCGCTGTCGCACGGGATGCACCACATTACAGCAATTGGCCAAAATATTCAACGCACTCATGAATTTTTTGGCGATTTGCTGGGGATGCGTTTGGTTAAACGCACCTCAAACTTTGATGACCCCAACAGCGCCCATTGGTATTGGGGCGTTGGCGAAGGCAAACCCGGCAGTATCATCACCTATTTTGAGCGCAACCCACGCACCGAGCCAGCCGTGCAAATGGGCGCAGGCCAAACCCATCATTTTGCCTTGGCCGTCGCCGAC
>CAMDWA010000130.1 GCA_945877855.1 Thermoflexus hugenholtzii JAD2
GGCGGCCTTAATGTCGTTTAACTTGAGCGTGCCATCTTGCTGAGATGGAACCGCGCGGGGGTGAATGCCACCAACGGCTGCTGACCCGCCCGCTTCGGCCAAAAATATATGGCTCTGATCGCCCAAAATAAGTTCATCGCCGCGCCCACAATGTGACAATAACGCCAACAGATTGCCTTGGGTGCCACTGCTGACAAATAATGCGGCTTCCATGCCCGTTTTGGCGGCAGCCATTTCTTGCAATTTGTTGACGGTCGGGTCTTCGCCATATACATCATCGCCAACCTCAGCGCTGGCCATTGCCTCGCGCATGGCTGGTGTTGGCACGGTCAGTGTGTCTGATCGTAAATCGATCCAATTGTTAATGCTCATATGAGTATTATCGTGTAAAAGCAAAACAGATCAGAAATCGGGTTTCTGGAAGAAACCCGATTTCTAGATTGGCTTATTACCGAATCAACCCACCAATTTGCACAAACAATGGCGCAAATACCAGTGAGACGACTGTCATCAACTTGATGAGAATGTTGAGTGAGGGGCCAGAGGTGTCTTTGAATGGATCACCCACTGTGTCCCCAACAACCGCGGCTTTGTGTGCGTTTGAACCCTTGCCACCATATTCGCCGGTTTCGATATATTTCTTAGCATTGTCCCATGCACCCCCTGCGTTGGCCATCATGACGGCCAAGACAAAGCCAGTGGAGATTGCGCCAACCAACATGCCTGCCAATGGGGCGGGGCCGAGGATAATGCCGACGGCTAAGGGCACAATAACCGCCATCACACCCGGTACCACCATTTCACGCAAGGCCGATTGGGTTGAAATAGCGACACAGCGCTCATAATCGGGCAGAGCCGTGCCTTCCATCAAGCCCTTAATTTCACGGAATTGGCGGCGCACTTCGTTGACGATGCCCATCGCAGCTTTGCCGACGGCGGTCATAGTCATGGCGGCAAACAAGAAGGGCAACATCGAGCCAATGAGCAATGCGCCCAATAATTTGGGGTCGAGCAAAGTGAGGTCAGATGGCTTGAGTTTGGCGGCTTGGGCAAACGCAGCCAACAGGCCTAAGGCTGTTAGCACAGCAGAACCGATGGCAAATCCTTTGCCAACGGCGGCGGTAGTGTTGCCAAGCGAATCAAGTGCATCGGTTTTAACACGCACACTTTTATCGAGATGGGCCATTTCGGCGATGCCGCCGGAGTTATCGGCAACTGGGCCATAGGCATCGGTGGCGAGCGTAATCCCCAAGGTTGCCAACATGCCACAGCCTGCCAATGCCACTGCATATAGCCCGCCAATTTCTTTGTTTGCCATTTGTCCGAGCAAATAAGCAATGATGACACCTGCAGCCACAATTAAAGTGGGAAACAAAGTGGAGTGCATACCGACGGCCAAGCCTGAAATGATGACAGTGGCAGGGCCAGTTTGTGAAGATTCAGCAATGCCTTGGGTCGGTTTTTCGGTGTAGCTGGTGTAATATTCGGTGAAGTAGCTGATGCCCAAGCCCGATGCCAAGCCAACCACGATCGCGCCGAAGATCGGCCAGCCAAGGGTGCTATCCATTGTAAACAAGGCTACAAAGCCGATGATGGCTAAGCCCGATGCGGTCCAGATGGCGCGGCGCAGTGTGCCGAGCAGGTCTTCTTGGCTAGCACCTTCTTTGGTGCGCACCATAAATGAGCCGATGAGTGAGGCAATTAAGCCAACCCCTGCCACTAAGAATGGCAAGGTTGCCCAGCCAGCGCTGACTCCTTTTACCCCAACCGCGATAGCCGAGGCCGCCACAATGGAGCCGACGTAGCTTTCATACAAGTCTGCACCCATGCCAGCCACATCACCCACGTTGTCGCCAACGTTATCGGCGATGACGGCGGGGTTACGTGGGTCATCTTCGGGGATGCCGGCTTCGACTTTGCCGACCAAGTCAGCGCCGACATCGGCGGCTTTGGTGTAGATGCCGCCACCGACACGGGCAAACAAGGCGATGCTTGAGGCCCCGAAGCTATAGCCGGTTAGCGCATCGATGGCGCTTTGCCCGATGGTGCCGCCTTGGGCCAACAACACCACAAATAGCGACAAGCCGAGCAAGCCAACGCTGACCACGCTCATGCCCATCACACTGCCAGCGCCAAAGGCTACACGCAAGCCGGCATCCAGCGATTTCATGGCTGCGGCGGCAGTGCGGGTGTTGGCACGGGTGGCAATGCTCATGCCAATAAAACCGGTAAGCGCCGAGGTGAAAGCCCCGACAATATAGGCAATGGCAGTCCACATGCTGAGGGTGAGGGCGATAATAACGGCGACAGCGGCGGCAAAAATCACTAAGACACGATATTCAGCGCGTAAGAAGGCTTGAGCGCCAGCGCGGATGGCGGCTCCGATGCGTTTCATCTCGGCGGTGCCTTCATCCATAGCTAATACACGTTGGGCAGTCAGCGCTACCCAGCCTAGGCCCAAAAGGGCGATGACGATAGAAATAATAATAGGACTCATGGTTTTTGTTTTCCTTTTTCTTGGACGGTCTCTTCAAATAAAACAGAACACCTGCTTAATAATTAGGGGTAGTATCAATGACGTAATATCAAAATCGCTCTATGCCCTTGATGGCATCGGCTTTGTCCATGCCATCAAGGGCATAGAGCGATTTTGACGAAAATCTGTTTGACTTGCCCCGTTTTTTGAGATGATATCTGTTTCTTTTTAAAGAGCATAAACAAAAACGAGAGGTCACGGCGGTGTCTCTCGTTTTGTTGACATGATTATTGGCCCAATTTTGGCAATGATTTAGCGGTTGCATGAAATTGCACGGTCGCAATGACGTTGTCATCATGGGCATTGACCTCGATTTTACCTCGGTCTTTTGGCTGATTTGGCGAGAGACGGCTAAAATAAGGCTTTGTTTGCGAATGTATTTTTAGCATCTATAAAATTTGCACATTTTTTTGTGATTAGTCGGTGTAGAATTCACTCCCTTGTATTAAAAACGAGTCGTTTTTTAGAGCAAATTCCTAAAAGATGAAGGGTTGATTTCACTATCTATTTCCAAAAGCTATGCTTTTGGGAATAGATAGTGAAATCAGCAAAACCTTTCATCAACTCTGAATCTGTTCTATTAACAACCAAATTAAATTTTAGATAGAGAAAGCGCCGAAACGTTAGCGATTTTTAGCCTTAGGTTGATGATCGACACCGTTTCGGCTTTGTCTTGTGGCATGGAACATTGCATTGCGAGGTTAAATTAAAAAGGTGTAATGCGCTTAAGCGGCAAATAACCCAATACAATGCCGATTAGCGTAAAAAAATACGACAAAACAGCAAAGGAAGATAAAAAAATAACATGAATGAACTTACCGGATTTGAACAGAGCATGATTTACATGACGTTGGTCATCGCCGTCATCGGCCTTGCCTACGCCTTGTATTTGCGTGCACAGGTGCTTGCTAAAGACAAAGGCACACCAGAGATGCAGAAAGTGTGGAATGCGATTAAGACTGGGGCATTGGCCTATTTGCGCCGCCAAGCGCGGGCGATTGTTCCGCTTATTGCCGTGTTGACAGTTGCATTATTTTTAAGTGTTTATATTGTTCCTCCTACCCATGATGCGGTTGAACATTTTAAGGCGCAAGGCATTACCAATGAAAGCACGGTCACATTAATTGTGGCGATTGGTCGCGCATTGGCCTTTATTATGGGCGCATTGTTCTCGTTATCGGTTGGGCAAATGGGGATGCGCATTGCCGTTGATGCGAACGTGCGCGTGGCAAGCGAAGCCCGCCGCAGCTTTGGTGGCGCCATGAAGTTGGCGTATCGCGCCGGAACCGTAACCGGCATGTTGACCGATGCGTTAGGGTTGTTTGGTGGCACGATTATTTTCATCATTTTCGGTCGCGCTACCCCCGATGTTTTGTTGGGTTATGGCTTCGGCGCGACATTGTTGGCATTGTTTATGCGTGTGGGTGGTGGCATTTTTACCAAGGCCGCCGATGTGGGCGCTGACCTTGTGGGTAAAGTTGAGCAAGGCCTTGAAGAAGATGACCGCCGCAACGCCGCCGTGATTGCCGACCTTGTGGGTGATAACGTGGGCGACTGCGCGGGTATGGCTGCCGACATTTTTGAAAGCTACGAAGTAACGATTGTGTCAGGCCTTATTCTCGGTTTGGCGCTTACCGCCTTGACTGGCAGCTTGCAATGGATTGTGTTCCCGCTGGTCATTCGTGGCATTGGCGTTGCCAGCTCGATCGTTGGCACTTTCTTGGTGAAGGCCGACAGTGGCAAAGATGGGCGTGACGCGCTCAAAGCCATTAACAAAGGCTTTTATATTTCTGCTGCCATTAGCGTGGTGTTGTTTGCTTTATTCAGCGTCTTCTATATGAAGACCAATAACGCGGTTGAATTGCGTCCGTTCTTGTCGGTGGCATTAGGTGTGGCGTTGGTGTTGGTTATCGATAAGCTGACCGAATATTTCACCGACACCCATTACAAGCCTGTAAAAGACATTGCCAAGGCCACAGGCGGCGGCCCAGCGACTGCCATTCTTAGTGGTATGGTGGTGGGCAAAGAGAGCGCCGTATGGACGACCCTTGTGATCGCCGCCGCAATCGGCGTTTCATTGGTGATTTGGGCTGGCTCGAGCGTGGCTTATGTGTTATATGGCATTGCCATGACCGGCATCGGTATGTTGTCGTTGACTGGTAACAACGTGGCAATGGATAGCTTTGGCCCGATTAGCGATAACGCTAACGGCGTGGCTGAAATGGGTGGCGAAACCGGCGAATGCCGCCGTGTGTTGGATGAGTTGGATGCCGTTGGCAACACCACCAAAGCCATCACCAAAGGTGTGGCGATTGGTAGCGCTGTGATTGCAGCGGTATCGTTGTTTGGCTCGTTTATCACCGATGTCAATACCGTGCAAAAGGCGTTGAATCAGCCTTTGATGACGGGTATTGATGTGGCTAAACCATTGGTGTTCATTGGTTTGTTGATTGGTGGCACGATTCCTTGGTTGTTCTCGTCAATCGCCATTAAGGCCGTTGAACGCGCTGCTGGTTTGATTGTGAATGAAGTGCGCCGCCAATTCCGCAACCCAGACATCATGAGCTATAAGATCGAGCCAGACTATGAGGCGGCGGTATCGATCAGCACCCAAGCGGCCCAGCGTGAGTTGATGACCTTGGCGTTGCTTTCAGTGCTTGGCCCAATCATCGTTGGCCCATTGTTGGGCGTTGAGGCGTTGGGTGGTTTCTTGGCCGGTGTCATTCTTAGCGGTCAGTTGTTGGCTGTATATATGGCTAATGCTGGTGGTGCTTGGGATAACGCCAAGAAGTCGATTGAAACTGAACCACGCAATAAAGCCAACAATACCGGCAAAGGCAGTGAGCGCCATAAAGCCGCTGTGGTGGGCGATACCGTCGGCGATCCGCTTAAGGACACCTCTGGCCCAGCCCTTAACCCAATGATTAAAGTGATCAACCTCGTGTCGGTCATTATTGCACCATTGGTGGTGACTTACACTGGTAGCCCAATTAGCATTGCTATTGGCTTGGCTTTGGTGGGTGTGTTTGGATGGGTTGTGATGAATAGTAAGAAGGAACCTGCCGCGTAACAGTTGCGGGTTTGTAATTTAAAAGCCGCTTGGGTATGCTTACCCAAGCGGCTTTTTTATTAAATTGAAGAAGCGATTGAAACCGGAAAGTGGGCTGAGCAATAACGCAACTTTTATGATTTTGTTGCGTAATAAGAGATATACCTTGTGATAGCGGTGTTATGGAGAAAGTAAAAATGAATGAATTATCAAATGACCGTGTAATTGGAACTGCGCCCCGTCGTGAGCCGGGTTGTTTGATTCAAGCCTTGTGGCTGATTTTTGTGGGCTGGTGGGCCGGGGGCATTGCTACCTCGGTGGCATGGTTTTTAAATGTCACAATTATTGGCTTGCCGGTCGGGTTGGCTATTTTAAATAACTTGCCAACCATTTTAGCTTTGCAAAGCCCAGTGCAGGTGGTTTATACGCGAGATGGATCGATTGGCACACAAGAATTGCGCCAATACCCGTTTATCGTGCGGGCCATCTACTTTTTGCTCATTGGCTGGTGGTGGAGTGGGGTTTGGTTAAGTATCGCCTATGCTTTGAGCGTTACCATTATCTTGTTGCCATTTGCCTTGAGCATGGTGCGCCGCACCCCATTTATGACGACCTTGAAGCGCTATTAATTGGGTTTGGGCGAGGGTTAAAATAAATATAGCGTCATGCTTAGCATGGCGCTATATTTATTTTGGAGTATTTGTTTTAATTGCCGCTGTGTTTATTGGGCGGGTGGCAATGGGTATGGCAAACGATAACGATGTAGCATCGGCACATAATGACGTTGACCATCGGTATAACTATGCCCGTCATAGCCAGCCTCGTTAAATGGCACGTCAATGCGTGGGGTGCCAAATACACGGGGGCGAAAAACAGAAGTGAATGGGGCAGCCGCAATTGAATCGCCGCTATAACTGCTAAATATTGCGTTTGCATTTGACCCTGCTGGCAAAGTCACTTCATAACACGATAACCCAAGGGCGGGGTCAATCGAAGGGTGGCTGCTTGTGCGCCCATCTGAAGGTGTTTGACACAATTTATAGTTGCCGGGTTGCAAGTCTCGAAAAACGACTTGACCATTTGTATCGCTTATTTGCTCAGCTAGCCGTATGCCTTGTCGAGTGTGCAGGCTAATCAGTTGATTGGGGCTACCGACTTCTTCGTCATCGCGGGTTGAATTTTGATTGTCATCATTAAAAATCTGCACAGTTAGCCCCGATGTGCGCTGGTTAAAAAAGGTGCAGTGAATGTTTTGCCCAGACTGGGCATTAATTTGAACAGAGCGGCTCGCTAGATCGGGTGTTACTGCACTGGCGGGCAAACATGAAATGTCGGTAAGCAACCATGTGCTAGGCACGTGTTCGGTTACTATAGTTGTGCCGGGTGGCAAAGAGATGAAGCGTAACTCACCAATTCCGTCGGCATCATCGAGTAATGGGTTGTCGATCTCAAATGGATCTGAGTTGTTGCTAAAGCGAAAATTTTGAATGCTGTTGGGTTGTGCCGCGACTTGAATTTGCAATGTGCCATTTTCGCTTGCTTCATTGACCGGCGAATCTGTGGTTGCTGGGTCCGAATTATCTGGCTCAGCCGAGCGGCTAAACAATGCGCCTGTGCTGCCACCGCCAAAGTCATCAAATTTTATGCCCCCAGTTGGCAGTGCCAACAACCCAATTTGCCCGCCGTTGGTGTTAATGTCGCTGTCGGTAATCGCACGAGTTGTTACCAAAGTATTATTTTTATAGATTTCTAAACTGCCATTTGATTTTGCACGTGCGCCAAATTGGTCACCTGCAATCATCGTCAATGGGATATCGTTGCCGACTTGGATTAAGCCATTGACTCGACTATAGGTAAATATCACTACCGATTGATAAAAGGGTAAATACAATACATTGATAAAGCGAATTTCGCCATTTGCATCGACCGCATATTTAAGAATGAGGCTAATTTCACTGGCCTGTGTATTTATTAACTTTAAAAACGTTTCTTGATTCGCGGCAAAATTTGTGTTCCAAAACACCCAGCCATTGGTGCTAGGGGCCAGTTGCGTATTGCTGATTTGATAACTGCTCAATGCACCGTTCCAAGGGGCTGTTAATGGGCCATTGCTGCGGTTAAAGTTGTCTAAAATGTTTGTGCTTGGGAACCCAGATGCGGGTGTAGCCGTTGGCGTGCGGGTGGGGGTATTCGTTGCGCCGGGCAAGGCTGTTGCTGTAGCCGTTGGTGTGCGGGTAGGGGTATTGGTTATGCCGGGTAGAGCCGTTGCCGTAGTGGTTGGGGTGCGAGTGGGGGTTGATGTATTGGTCGCTAGGATCGTTGGTGTGCGTGTTTGGGTCGGTGTCGCTGTATTTGCTGGGCCGAGCGTCGGTGATGGGGTTGGCGTATTGGTTGGCCCAACCGATCCTACGTTGCCACCTGCAAAATCATCCATCCTTAAATTAACCGGGTTGTAATTCCCAATGCCCAACTTGCCGCCATTGGTGTTAAATTCAGCATCATTAATAAGCGTGCTGCCCACAACGATGCCATTTCGTAAAAGCTCAAGCAACCCATTTACATGTAGCCGTGCCCCGAGCGTATCGCCAATTAATAAAGATATTGGGAAATTCCCTCCCCATTGTTGGCCTATACCGATACTATTTTTATAGCTCCAAACGGTAATATTATTGGTTGCAGGTGTATACAATACTGAAAGTTGACGCTCGATGGCCCCTTGAGGTGTATTGGTGCGTTTAAGCAATAATTGCAATTCGCTTACTTGGTTGTTGAGCAATCTAATCGACACTTCTTGGCTGGTACCAAAACCTTGATTCCAGATTATCGTTCCGCTGCTATTGGCTTGCAGCGTATTGGCATTGATCGAAAAACTACTGGTTGTTTCTGTCCATGGCACGCCAATATTGCCATTCGCACGGTTAAAATTATCCAGAACATTACTGGCGCTAGGGGTAGATGTGCTCGTTGGTGTATTGGTTGCTACAGGGAGATTGGTTGCGGTTGGGGTGCGGGTTGTGGTTTGAGTCGCAGTCGCTGTTGATATTGGCGTAGGGGTGCGGGTTGGTGTAGGCGTATTGGTTGCGCCGGGTAATGCCGTTGGGGTAGCGGTGGCGCTTGGGCCAGCTTGTGGCGTGGTGGTTTTGGTGGGTGTTTGTGTCGGGCTTGCAGATGGCGTTGTGGTGGCTGTTGGCGATGAACCATTTGCACGAATCAAACAATAATCATCGAGATAAGTGTTGCCATTTGGCCCATCTGTCCACGCCCAAGCCTGAATTTTGCTGGTGTTGGCAGGTGCTACGCCAGACAAGGTAACTTTGCTGTAAGCCCCGCTAATGGTATCGGTAATTAATTGGGGGCCAACTAATTGGTCAGATGCATTTAAAAAATCTAATCCAACGCCAGTCCAATCTGGGTCTGCGCCTAATTTTTTAACCCATAGTGTTAAAGTGTATGTTTCACCCGCTACCGCGGGTACAACCTGACCAAATCCGCCGACGGTTGGTCCGATGCGAGCCGCTTTTGACCCAGTATGTGAATCAGGGGTTTGCAACGTGCCGCCCCAATTTACCCAAGGCGCAATGCTGGCATTTTCAAAACCAGCATTCGTCAATAAATTATTGACACAACTACTAACCGCTGGGGTAGGGGTGGGGGTTGACAAGACTGCATTTAAAATCGGTGTGATCCCGCTAAACCAGCCTTGAGCAACTTTTGCCGCCCCTTGGGCTGACAGATGTAACCCGTCGGTGAAATCTGATCCCGCTAAAGGCACTGCATTTAGATTGATGAAAAATATATTATCGTTGGGGTTGTTATTGCCAAGCTGTTGGGCTTTTGCGTTTACGTCAGCATAAGTTGGATACCCAGAGCTGCCAATTTCATTGCGCAATAATGACGATACGACAATTTTAGCGTTTGGCTTGATGCTTTGAATGTAATTGACCAGCCCCTCTAGCTTTGTTGGGGTTTCAGTAATGGTCACGGGGCGGCTAATGCCGGTTACGCCAAATGGCAAACTGATCGGATAGAAATCATTGATACCAATTAATAATAAAATGATATCTGGATTAGCCGTGTTTAACCAGTCGGCAACATTATTATAAATGTTATAAAAATACGGCTCACATGAATATACGTTGTTGGTTGTACTACAATAATGTGAATTATCTGGCCCAATTGTGTGCCCACCATGTCCTTCATGATCGGGGTCGCCCCCTCCAGTCGTCACCCAACTTTGGCCTCCAACAAAATCGACGGCATAACCCGCACCGATCAATTGGTTATATAACAATCCTCGATAGCTGTAATAAGCCCCCATATCATGCCCCGATGTTAGAGAATCACCCAAGGGCATAATTTTGATGGGCGTGGCGGCTTGCGTAGTAACGCTATTATTTATTTCAGCGTTGTAAATTTTGGGTGGGATTTGCTCGGCATTAATTCTGGCGTTAGCATTGGGGCTACTCAAAAAAGCAACCTGAATCATGATTGCTATTGAAATGAAAATGGGAATAACCTGCCGCATAAAGCGCCATATATGTTTAAGCGTAATCATTTTTACTTGATTTAATGAACAATAACAAGATAGTAACAGTGGTAGCAAACATGATAGTAATAACAGTTGGTACGTGTGATGTCGTGAGGCGAAAGTTGCAGGCTGATGGGTGTCTAAGTGTTTTTTGTGTCTATTCGCAGTTGCAAGATTGGCCTATTGCAGCTTGTATACTGCCAACATGCATTTTGAAACCCGCGCAATCCATATTGGGCACGATGTTGACCCAAGTACAGGTGCAATTGCACCGCCACTTATTTTGTCTACCACCTTTGAGCGTGAGGCCGATGGAAGTTACCCACGTGGTCATGCGTATACCCGCGCTAGCAACCCCAATCGAGACCGACTCGAAGCTGCGCTGGCAATGCTAGAGGGCGGCGCGGTAGCAGCCGCCTTTGCTTCTGGGCAGGCCGCCACACTCAGTGTTATTCATACCCTCAGCGCCGGTGACCATGTCATCATGCCCGACGATTTGTATCATGGAACTCGTCATTTACTCGACGAGCATTATGCGCGTTGGGGGTTGCAATTTAGTTTTATCGACATGACTGATGCCGAACAAGTATTGCACACGATGCGACCCAATACTCGGCTGGTATGGATTGAATCGCCCTCAAACCCACGTCTCAATATTGCCAATATTGCTCGCATTGCCGAGATTGCACATCAAGCTGGTGCATTATGCGTATGTGACAACACATGGGCCTCGCCGATTAACCAATCGCCACTCGCATTGGGCGCAGATTTGGTGATGCATGCCACCACTAAATATATTGGCGGGCATAGCGATGTCTTGGGTGGTTGTGTGGTTGCCAAACAAGATGATGCGCTGTTTAAAAAAATTCGCGATTTTCAAATTTGGGGCGGGGGTGTGCCATCACCATTTGATTGCTGGCTTTTATTGCGCAGTATTCCTACCTTGGCATTGCGGGTCCGGGCACATAATGAACGCGCCCAGCAATTAGCCGAATTTCTGCACAAGCACCCCAAAGTTGCACTAGTCAATTATCCCGGGTTAGTTACTCACCCGAATCATGATATTGCTGCCGAACAAATGCATGGCTTTGGTGGCATGTTGTCATTTGAGGTTAAGGGTGGGCGCGATGAAGCGATGGCAGTCGCCGCCAAGGTGAAATTATTTACCCACGCTACTAGCCTTGGCGGTTTTGAAAGCCTGATTGAGCACCGCGCTTCGCTTGAAGGCCCGACCAGTAAGACCTCTCCGGCATTATTACGTTGTTCGATTGGGCTTGAGCATCCTGATGACCTGATCGCGGATTTGGCTCAGGCTTTAGGTTAAACAAGTTTTCGCCAAAATCACTCCCCAACTGTCGTGATGACGCGGCAAAGTCACCTCAGCACAACAGTTGAATAGTGATTTTGGCATCCGTAAAGCAAAAATTGTTTTAAGAAATATCCCCTTAAAGTGCTTTGAAAATCGTCAATCGATCAGTGGTTGACAATTTTCTGATTAGTGATATACTATCACCCGCTAATTTAAAAGTAAAAGGCGTGACTACCTGGATCGCCCGAATATTAGCTGAACTAAAGAAATAAAAGAGGCTACTCGAAAAGAGTTAGCCTCTTTTATGCGCCTAAGACAAAGTGAAAAGATCGTAGAAGTAAGGCATTTGCTGCGACCATTTCAGCGCATAAGTAAATTTTATCCAGCAAATGCTTTGATTTGTATAACATAAAAACGTATGCCGACAATTAATCAATTGATCCGCAGGGGCCGAAAGCCGAAAAAGGCGTTGAGTAAGGCACCTCAGTTGCAATTTACAACCAATACCTTAAAAGGTAACAAGCGTACTGTGCAACCCAAGGGCGCACCACAAAAACGTGGTGTTTGCACCATTGTTCGAACTCAAACTCCTAAGAAGCCAAACTCAGCCTTGCGCAAAGTTGCACGCGTACGCTTAAGCAATGGCGCAGAAGTGACGGCATATATTCCCGGTGAAGGGCACAAGC
>CAMDWA010000131.1 GCA_945877855.1 Thermoflexus hugenholtzii JAD2
TCAATTTAATCAAAAAAGACAAGAATCGTAAAAATAGTATTAAAACGTCGCGGTTAGAGGCTGGTTGGAATAATGACTATTTATTTAATTTGATTGAGCCTCTTTTGTTCGGGGTGACATAAAAAATATTTCATGATGCGTTCGCCCTACCCGTGATGACGCGCTTGAAGCATCACGAGTCAAGTCTAGCTTTTTGGCAATGGTTAGCCACGAAATTCGTACGCCTTTAAATGCCGTCATTGGCGTAAATGAATTATTGCTCAATACACCACTCACACCAGACCAGCGTGAATTGGCAACCGTAAGCTACGATAGCGGTATTGCCTTGCTGGATGTTATCAATAATATCCTCGATTTCTCAAAAATCGAATCTGGCAAGTTACATCTTGAGGCCATAAGTTTTTCGGTGCGTGGGGTTGTTGATGGCAGTATGAAACTAATGCAACATCGTGCTGCTGAGAAAAACTTGGCACTCTATGCCACCATCAATAACGATGTGCCAGCATCAATTGTAGGCGATTCAGGTCGGTTGCGCCAAATTCTGCTCAACTTGATTAGCAACGCCATTAAATTTACTTCAGTTGGTGATGTAGAAGTGCAAGTAAGCCTTGATTCACAAACCCTAGCTATACCTTCCGTGCGTTTTGCCGTGCGCGATACCGGTATTGGTATGACGGAAGAAACCCGCAACAAGATTTTCCGACCCTTTGTTCAAGCCGATTCATCAACTACCCGCATTTATGGCGGCACTGGCTTAGGGCTAGCCATTTGCGCCAGCTTAGTGAATCTGATGAACGGGAAAATTGGGGTCGATAGTGTTGTTGGCAAAGGCTCAACATTCTGGGTGATAGTGCCTATTACGCCCCCAGCATCAACGTCATAATGAGTGCATCTTCGTTATTATCGCGATAATAACGCTTGCGTTGCCCCACCTGTTGTAGGCCACATTTACGATAAAGTGCTTGGGCGGGGGCGTTGCTTGCCCTCACTTCTAGCGTCAGGCAAATGGCTTGTCGCCGCCGCGCCTCTGCCAGCAAGGCCTGTATTAATTGCCAGCCAATGCCCCGCCCTTGACATTCAGGCCGCGTCACAATATTCATGACATGCGCTTCATCGTAAAACATTTGCAGCCATGCAAACCCAACCAAATCACCTTTTAGGGTTGATGTGGCTGGGGCTTCGGCCACCACAAACCACGCCTGTTGATTTGTCGTTAGCTCATTCACATATACCTGTTCGGCTAAGGGGCGCGTCGTTAAACCAGCTGGGGTATCAGCCTCAATTTGCATTATGGCGGGTATGTCGCTTAACCGCATTTGACGTAATAAAATCACTGCCGATGATTATAAAGACACACTGATTGTGAATTTTTTCACAATCAGTGTGTGAGTTTTGTTACCTGACAAATCACAAAATAATCGTCATGCTTAAACCATGAATACAAAACACATGATTGGCATCGCTAACAAGTTAAACTTACTTGATCAACGTATCACGCAGTGGTTGATGCAAAACGCAATCACACTATTAAGGGTGTCGTTAGGATTCATCTTTTTGTGGTTTGGCGTGCTCAAATTAATCCCCGGGCTAAGTGCGGCTGAAGATTTAGCTGAACGTACGATCAATCTATTGACTTTTGGGCTAATTCCTGACGATGTTAGCCGTGTGGCCTTAGCCTTATGGGAATGTGTAATCGGTTTAGGATTCGTGGTCGGGCGCTTTACGCGTGCCACTCTGTTTTTGTTATTATTACAAATGGCGGGCACCATCACCCCATTGTTACTTTTTCCTGCCGAAACATTCACTCGCTACCCATACGCCCCAACTTTAGAGGGGCAATACATCATCAAAAATGTGGTGTTAGTCAGTGCTGGTTTGGTGATTGGGGCCACTGTGCGTGGAGGGCGCATTATTAGCCCACAATACCGTCACATCTCCAGCTAACTTATCCGCCTCCGCCCCGCACCCAACGCCCGGGCAAGGCCCCAGTATGCAAGCCCTCTTCTATCACACTTACCCCATTCACCCACACCCGCTCGATGCCAACCGAAAGTTGATGTGAGTTGTCAAACGTGGCGCGGTCGGCAACGGTAGCAGGGTCGAGCAAAACCAAATCGGCAAAACAGCCGGGGGCCACCCGCCCACGATCATGCAAACGTAGCCGCGCTGCCACAGCGCCAGTCATTTTGTAAATGGCATCTTCGAGCGTTAAAACTTGTTCTTCTCGCACATATTTACCCAAAACACGGGTAAATGTGCCATAGCTGCGTGGGTGTACCGGCGTTTCGGCGGTGGCAGGGTCATGCCCACCCGCATCTGACGAAATTTTGATCCAAGGTTGGCGCAATTGCAAACGCAAATTGTCTTCGCTCATCTTAAAATACACCGTGCCAATTTGTTGTTGCTCGGCGCGTAGCAAATTAAAAATACAATCGACCCAATCTTCGCCCCGTTCTGCCGCAATATCGGACAAACGCCTGCCCGCATATTTTTTGAAATCTGGCTGTTTAAAACCAATCGGCATGACTTCATTGGGGGCAGTGCCAGCCATTTCGCCCTTGTCGGCCAAAATTTCGGCCTTAATGCGTTGGCACACGGCTGGGTCGGCTAAATTTTGCCAAAATTTGCCATCGGCATGAACCCACGTCGGCAACATCGAATCTAAACCTGTACCAGAGGCTGGGTATGGATACATATCGGCGGTAATGTCTAAGCCTGTGGCACGGGCAGCGTTAATTTGGGCAATCACCCAAGGCATTTTGTGCCAGTTGCGCGTGCCCGAAGCTTTAAGATGATAAATTTCGGCGGGAATATTCGCGGCACGCGCAATGCGCAAGGTTTCTTCTAGCCCCTGCTCAATTTGGTCGCCTTCTGAACGCATATGTGTAATGTAAATACCACCATAACGCGCTACCACTTTACACACCTCAATAATTTCTTCGGTCGGCACAAAATCATCGGGCGGGTAAATCAGCGCATACGTCACGCCAAATGCCCCTTCTTCCATCGCCTCGGCGGTTTTTTGGCGAATGAGATCAAGCTCGGTAGCACTTGCTGCCCCCATGCGCAACCCACATGCATAACGGCGCAGCGTGCCACCCGCTACAAATGAGCCAATATTGGGGCTAACGCCCACCTTTGCCATATGTGCCAGCCAATCGCCAAAATGCGCCCATGTTTTTGCGGTCTCTCGCCATTCGGGTGTGGGCGGCGGCGCAAACCCTTCGCGAAAAGGCGAATCGATTAAGCCGCCAAACGGCGCGGGTGTCCATAATTCGCCCATTACTTCTAATGTCACCCCTTGGGTCACTTTGCCGAGACAGCGCCCGTCTTTCATCAAGGGCACAATCGAATGGCTTTGAATATCGATAAACCCCGGGCATAACACCTTGTCTTGGGCATTGATCACGCGCTTTGCGCCGCGTTTGGCAAATTGACCGGGCGACCCAATAGCGACAATACGATCGCCATCGATCGCAACTTCGCCACGAAACCAAGGGGTGCTACAGCCATCAATAATACGAGCATGTGTGATAAGGGTGTCAAACATAATGCCCAGATAATAACACTTGTGATATGATTATGGACTCCGCAAAATGAGCAGATAGGAGAAGTCTGTATTGTGCGGACTTTCCGCTTCTTGAAAAAGCGGGCTGGCTAATTTGGCCTGCCCGTTTTTTTGCGCAAAATAAAAGGATAAAAAATTTAAACGCTAATTTAAGAAGCAGCTTGTTAAAACTACCGAGGAAAGACAGAAAAAATGCGAAATTACGAACTCACTTATATTGTTAAACCAGATTTGGATAATGCAAACCGCGCCGCCGCCCTCGAGCGCGTCAATGAATTGATCGCCGCCGATGGTGGTAGCGTGTTAAGTTCAAAGGAATGGGGCATGCGCAAATTGGGCTACCCAATTGGCAAATTTAAAGAAGGTTTTTATATGCATTTGCTATGCCAGCTCACCCCAGCGGCTGTTAAGCAATTGGATAATCGTCTTAAATTAAATGCCGATTTGATTCGTCACTTGTTTGTGCAAGAAGAGCATATTCGCCCAGTGCGCCGCGGGGTTAAGAAAGTGGTGGATGTGCTGAGCGAAGAATTGATGGTTAGCCCAGACCTCATTCCACCTGCTGACGAAGATATTATTGTTGAGGCAGAATAAGCTTTAGGGCTGACCTGATCAAATATTCGCTATGCGCGGGCTTAATAAAGTCATGATCATCGGTCAGTTAGGGCGTGACCCAGAAATGAGGTATACGCCCGGTGGTAAAGCTGTCACTTCGTTGCTGGTCGAAACGCGCCGTGAATGGAAATCGGCAGAAGGTGAACGTCATACGGAAAGTGAATGGTTTACGGTGGTGGCATGGGGCAACCTGGCTGAAATTTGTAAACAACGACTTTTTAAAGGGCAGTTTGCCTATTTTGAAGGGCGCTTACAAACACGCAGTTGGGATGATGACAATGGTAAGCGCCATCACCGAACTGAAATTGTCGCCAATGAAATGCTTGTTCTTAGCGAGCGGCACGAACCTCAACACAGTCACGCTCATGATATCGGTGATGTAAGTGACTTATTCGATAACGATATTGCTTAATTCGTATCGTCTTAATCATTCGGGGTGCAAAATGCGCCCAATTGAAGATAGGGTTATTCAGCAACATTTTATTCATTGAAATATTGCAAGGATCATCTTAATAATTGAGTGGTAAACAGATTTTTGCCTAAACTATCATAGCTGTATCTCCTGCAGGGGATACAGCTATGATGGTTTAGGCATGATGTCTTTTTAAATTACCGCTGTTTATTGAGAAGGTTCTAAAATGGATAGACCATATCATTTATTGGGTAGAAAGTTTTATTTCACCCCTTATGCTTGATAAGAGGATACTTTAAACTGTTAATTATGTTAGATCGATTCCGACGCAAGCCAAACGCAGAAGAAGACACCGCAGTTACAAAAAGTACCCAGCCAGTTTTGCGCGTGGGTGGGCAACGTCGCGGCGGCCACATCGAACTCCCCCAACCTCGCGTCGATACTCAGGATAAAACGCGTCGCATTATTGTCTATGGCAGTATCATCACAGCGGCTTTGGTGGCGTTGTTGATACTTGCCGCCGTATTGCAATTATTAGTATTCGAGCCAAATCAGTCGGTGGCAACGGTTGGTAATGTGAGTATTACACGATCACAGGCCGAAAACCGCATGAAATTGGACACGGCACAGTTAGTTAATCGTTTTAATGATTTAGCGGTGTCGGCCCAACAGGCCCAAGCCAGTGGTGGCGACAGCGCAGCATTTTTGGCCCAGTTTTATCAGCAACAATTGCAGCAGCTTGGCACCCAAGTTGATGTGAATAATATTGCGCGTCAATCTATTAGTTCGCTCATTAACGAACAATTAATTCGCCAAGAAGCTGCGGCACGAGGCCTAACCGCCCCAGATGGCGAAATACAAGCTGAGCTTGAGAAGACCTTTGGCTTTTTTCGGGCCACGTTAACGCCGTTCCCTACAAATACACCTGTCCCAGCCGGCACGGCAACCGCCGAACCACGGGTGCAGCCGACCTCTATCAGTGATGCCGATTTACAATCGAGCCAGCAACGTGGTGTAGAGTTTTATAAAGCCTATGGCTATACCGAGTCTGATTTTCGTAAGGTATTTGAACTAACCTTGCTTGACAATAAACTGCGCGAGACCTTAGCTAAGGATATCAAAAAGGATGACTTGCATTATAAGTTTGACTTTGTGCGTTTTAATGAAGAAGCCAATGCCAAAGAAGCCCAAGCCAAACTCGTAAGCAAGGCCATTTCGTTTGAGGCACTTATCAGCCAAACCAATGCTATTACTGAATCGATTGGTAATGGTGAAAGCGTTGATTGGACCTTAAAAGCAAATGTTGACTCACGTTATGGCAGCGAGATTGTTGCGGCTTTAGACAGTGCTCCAATTGGGCAAGTGAGCAATGTGATTAGTTCAACTTTTGGTGGGTTTTATGTTATTCAACCCAAAGGCCGCGAAATGCGGGCATTGAGCGAGTTTGACTTGCAAACTGCCCAACGTAAGGTCTATGACGATTGGTTAAAGACCGCTGGCGAAGACACAACAAAAGTCAAACGCCCCGATAACCCAGCTGATTTTGCACCAAAGATGGTTAAAGATCTTGTTACACGCTTCCGCGCTGGGCAAATCCAATAAATTACATTTGAAAGCAAATAAAAAGCCGCTCGATCATGATCGAGCGGCTTTTTATTTTTATTTCACAGTAACGCCGTAATTTAATGGCACCAATTGCACCCAAGCGTTGCCGGGCTTCAATGAAATCGTCGTGCCATTGTTATCAACAAAAACAAAATCGCTTTGATTGGCGGTGCGTTTCCATTGACCATCAATCGCCTTACCATCACGCACAATGGTGACTGGCCCTTGCCCCCACAATTGAATTTGAATCGATTTTGCGCCGGTGGCATCTTCAACAATATCGGTAAAGACGTGATTTGCATACACCACAATCACATTGGCAACCGCAATGGCTTTGCCATTGGCTCGATCGGTTTGTGCCACCCCTTGTAGGCTGCGGGCATACAAACCATTGCTTGCGTTATAGCTCCAGCCAACTGTGCCAGATCGATAAGGGATGGAGACTTGATTGGCCGCGATACCAGCGGTAGGTGCGGTGGCATTAAATGACCATGAACGAAATTTACTCGGGTCATTTTTTTTGCGGCTGT
Organism: Thermoflexus hugenholtzii JAD2; assembly: GCA_945877855.1. GTDB lineage: Bacteria > Chloroflexota > Anaerolineae > J036 > Brachytrichaceae > AQU-03. The sequence goes on from CAMDWA010000131.1 coordinate 6,731, forward strand.
CTAGCTCTTTGCGGGCGCCAGTGGTGCTAGCGAATAGGTTATGCGGCGCTACGGTTTCATCACTGCGAAACATTGGCAAACTGGTGCAAGGCGATAAACATTCATATGGCCCAAAATCGCTAATCATGGTGCGATTGTCTTTATGGGCGATTGAATCTCGAATAATGGGTTTTACACACGGGCTGGTGCCAGAACACACCAAAGCCGCATCGAAAATCGCTGGCAATTCCACATCGATTAAGCGACAACTGCGCACCGAGCCAATTTTGTTTACATCATTGGTCAAAAATAATGCGGCAAAACGGGTAATATCCCCTTCGGTCAAATGCTCAAAAACCACATCGGCGCCGCTCAGCCCACTTTGCGGGCGGACTTCGGCTGTATTGGCAACCTTAATAAACACCGGGCGACGATTTAGCTTGGCTGAATCCATCGGCAGCCCTGTAAATGGGTTGGCATTTTCAGGTAATGCGGGAATGTTTGGTGTTGGGGTAGGCGATGGGGCTAATGATGCTTGGACATTAATGCTGGTAGCAGTGGGCAAAACCAGCGGGGTATTGGTTGGCTGGGCTGCAACTGGGGCAGTGGTGGGTTGTGGGGTCAAAATGGTTACAACTGGCTGAAATGTGGGTGAAACAGGGGGTGTTTCTCGGGCACACGACATGCCTAACATGGCGACGAGCGCAAAGGTAACAGGTGTAGAAACTTTGCGCCGCGTTAAACGGGGGTGATGGGCCGAATTTGAACGGCATAAAAATAAATTCAAGATATCCTCCAAAAAATACGACTCAGCGATAAAAATACGTCTGCTTTAAATTTAGGGAGCAGTAGGGTGATGAAAGCGGCAAAAACGTCAATTTTTGTTATTGGCTGTGTGGCAACCAAAATTATAGATGAAACAAAACACCAACCCGCCATGTTGGGGGTTGGTGTTTTAAAACGTAGGGAAAGCACCTTCGCGCAAATAGGTTTAGTGCCCTAAACGAATAATTCGGATTGGCACGCCTGCTGGTTTGGGTGTTGTTGGGGCAGATGCTCCCGCTGGGCCATTGACGGCAAGGGGTGGGTTATTTGGAATAATTGGCTCAGTGCCAGTCGAGACGACATTGCGGCAGCCGGGTTGGGGGGTGTCGCATACGGGTGGTTGATCTGGGTTGGGTGACTGCGTTGGCGTTTGCCCGGGCATAATATGATCGATTGAATCGACTACCACTTCGGGCGGGCGGCGCACTGGTCGCTGGGCCGGGGCAGCAGGGCCGTTCCCGGGGGTGATAATACCAATCACAATACCGCTCGGTCGCCCACTATCGGCTTGGGTACTGAGTTGCATTGTCAAAAATACGCCCAAAGCCAATACGACTGCGGCGACGAATTGGGTGAGGTGATGGGTAAAGCGATTGAACGTATTCATGTTAATTCTCCTTAATCTATAAATGCCTTGGTCTTGGTTGCGCAAGTTGTTGCACTACATGACCATTGCCTATATATCTGCCGTGATAACCATCATCATCGTAAGGCAGCGGCAACAGCCCCAACATCCGCCTAATGACATTGCTGATTTAGGGCTAAAGTCTTATCTTTACGAGAGGTTGCCAAGAACCAAATCGCTAAAAACCCAGAAATTTGTTGCAAGGCTTTTTCTAATTACTAAGTTCAGTCCTGCTAACTATCATTTTTGCATCTGTTGTTGAATAGAAAGTGTCTCTTTTCAATAAAGCGGGATGAATAAAACAAATTTTCGTCGAAATCACGATACGGCCTTTATTAGCACTCTTTATTAGAGTTTGCTAATTTACCCTTGACACTCTCAAGATAGAGTGCTAATATTGCCACCATTATTAGCACTCAATTTAGAGAGTGCTAAATTAAAACAAACATTAGTATTTGGAGAATCAATAATGTCAACACTTAACTTACGCCCACTCGGAGATCGTGTCGTGGTGCAATCGGTCGAGGAAGAAGATCAAACATTTGCAGGGGGCAAGCTCGTTTTGCCAGAAACCGCCAAAGAGAAGCCACAAAAGGGCAAGATTTTGGCCGCAGGTGCTGGCCGCAAAGATGATAGCGGCAAGTTGATCGCTATGGATGTAAAAGTCGATGATGTCGTGCTATACGCAAAGTATGCCGGAACCGAGATCAAAATCGACGGCAAGAAGTTGCTGATTTTGAAAGAATCAGATATTTTGGCAATTATTGGCTAATCAATGAGTGCAACGTAAAAAGTGAAAAGTCAATCTATGGACTTTTTGCCTATATCACTCACTTTTTACTTTCTACTTTGCACTTTTCACTAAATAAAGACATGGCTAAACAAATTATTTTCACCGAAGAGGCCCGTGCCAAGCTTAAGCGTGGTGTGGACATTTTGGCACAATCAGTATCAACCACCCTCGGTCCCAAGGGCCGCAACGTGGCATTAGACAAGAAGTATGGCGCACCCACCATCACCCATGATGGCGTGACTGTGGCAAAAGAAGTAGAATTGGCCGACCCATTTGAAAACATGGGCGCCCAATTGTTGAAGGAAGCCGCCACCAAGACCAACGATATCGCTGGCGACGGCACCACCACCGCCACCGTTTTGGCCCAAATCATTGTGCACGAGGGTTTGAAGAACGTGGCCGCTGGCGCCAACCCCATGCTCATTAAGCAAGGGATTGAAAAGGGCGTAGACGCGATTGTCGAAAGCCTAAAGAAGATGTCGGTGTCGGTTGATCAAAAGGATCAAATCGCCCAAGTCGCCACCATTTCGGCCCAAGATTCAGAAATCGGTAATTTGATTGCCGAGGTCATGGAGAAGGTCGGCAAGGACGGCGTCATCACCGTTGAAGAGAGCAAGTCGTTGCACTTTGAGACCGAGTATGTCGAAGGGATGGAATTTGATCGCGGCTACATCAGCCCCTATTTCGTCACCGACTCGGCTGCGATGCAATCTGAAATCAAAGACCCCTACATCTTGATTTACGACAAGAAGATCAGCGCCGCCCAAGACATTATTCCTTTGTTGGAAAAGTTGGTACAACGCGGCAAGCGTGAATTGGTCATCATTGCCGAAGATGTTGACGGCGAAGCCTTGGCAACTTTGGTATTGAACAAGTTACGCGGCATGTTGAATGTGTTGGCCATCAAGGCCCCCGGCTTCGGCGATCGCCGCAAGGCCATGCTCGAAGACATTGCCATTTTGACCGGCGGCACTGTCATCACTGAAGAAATGGGCCGCAAGCTCGAAGGTGCCTCAGTTGAAGATCTTGGCCGCGCTGGCAAAGTTGTTTCGACCAAAGATGACACCACCATCATCGATGGTGCAGGTGATGATGCCTCAATCGCTTCACGTTGTGAAGTGATTCGCGCAGAAATTGCAAACAGCACCAGCGACTATGACAAAGAGAAGCTAAACGAGCGCTTGGCCAAGTTGGCCGGCGGCGTCGCTGTCATTCGCGTCGGTGCAGCCACCGAAACCGAATTGAAGGAAAAGAAGCATCGCGTAGAAGATGCCTTGAGCGCAACCCGCGCCGCTGTTGAAGAGGGTATCGTCCCCGGCGGTGGTGTCGCTTTACTGCGCAGCATTTCAGCCCTCGATGCGGTGAAGATGGACAACCACGACGCACAAGTCGGCGTGAATATCCTCAAGCGCGCCCTCGAAGAGCCGATTCGCCGCATTGTCGGCAACGCTGGCCAAGATGGTGGCGTGGTCGTGCGCGAAGTGCGTGCCATGAAGGACAAGAAGTTCTATGGTTATGATGTCATGACCGGCGAATATGTCGACATGATCAAGGCCGGCATCATCGACCCAGTCAAGGTGACTCGTGGCGCGTTGCAAAACGCCGCTTCGATCGCCAGCATGATCCTCACCACCGAGGCGTTGATCACTGACATTCCTGAGAAGAAAGATGCCCCAGCCATGCCTCCCGGTGGCGGTATGGGCGGCGATTTCTAATCTGAATTGCTTGCAAATAAAAGAGGCGGCTGATCGAAGATCAGCCGCCTCTTTTGTTTTTCAACAAGCAAAAGGCACGATTTCTAAGCGCTCAGTCAGATAATCACGGTGACGTTCGCCCAAATCAGGGATACCGCTCTCGACACTGCCAATTAGGTCTTGAATTTGTTCGAAAGCTGACGATGTGGTGTCATCAGCCACAAAATGCGACAATTTGATTTAAACTAAAAACGCCACACTATAAATAATAGCGCGGCGTTTTTTTTATGCTCCCAACGGGATTCGAACCCGTGTTTTGGCCTTGAAAGGGCCGCGTCCTAGTCCACTAGACGATGGGAGCGTAGGGTATTAATTTTACCATAGCCTTTTGAAAAAAATGTGGACATGGCGAAATTGCGAAATTTTTAACATTCAACTTTGTCGAAATTTGCTTAAATACGGGTATCTTCCCCAAATTTGTAAAGACATTGACGCATGATGTATCATCATGCCCTGCGAATGGCTATCATCTATGCAATCACTAATCAAAAAGGCGGAGTGGGTAAAACAACCACCGCCGTTAACGTCAGTGCTTTTTTAGCAGCAGCGGGCAAACGGGTGCTGTTGCTAGATATGGACCCCCAAGCGAATGCAAGCAGCAGCTTGGGGATTAATCGCGACAAAGTCGAGGTATCGAGTTATGATGTCATTTTGGGCGATGCTTCGGCGGCGCGGGCTGTGCTGCGTAATCACAAACTCAATTTATCCATTATTCCAGCGGTGTCGGCCTTGGCCGCCGCCGAAATTGAGTTGGTTGGGCAATTAAACCGTGAACGTATGTTACAAAATGCACTGGCAGGTGAATTGCCTAAATATGATTATGTCATTATCGACTGCCCGCCTTCGTTGGGTTTGTTGACCATTAATGCGCTCACTGCATCGAGTGGCGTGATTATTCCGGTGCAATGTGAGTATTTGGCGCTTGAAGGGTTAACCTTGCTTAACCGAACGGTGCATTTGGTGCGACAACGGCTTAACCCAGCACTCGAAATTCGTGGTTTGATTATGACCATGTATGACAGCCGCACGGCATTGGCGCAACAAGTGGTGGCCGAAGTTGAGAAATTCTTTGTCGGCAAAGTGTTTGCTACACGTGTGCCACGTAGTGTGCGCCTGAGTGAAGCCCCAAGTTATGGTCAGCCTATTATGACTTATGCGCCGAATTCATCGGGTAGTGTGGCCTATTCAAACATTACCAAAAACATTATTGAGCAAGACTCAATGAAGGAAGCACCAACAGAAAATCAGTAGATTACATTCAAAATAAGAGCAAATGACGCAATTCCACTTACTCCAAATTACCTAGTAATATAAGCCCGCCCGAATTTGACGATTTGCCAAACCGGCCACAGCACAAGTGCGAC
>CAMDWA010000132.1 GCA_945877855.1 Thermoflexus hugenholtzii JAD2
GTGAGAGGTTTCTTTCACGCTCGCTTTTGCTTGCCTTGGCTTCGAAGTGGGCTTTATTTGCCACTTACTGGGGTCGTTTTGTTAAATTTTTTTTAGCCTAAACTACTGTGGATAATCAACCCAATGTGGCAAATAAGACCAATGGGCGAAGCCGCCTTGTTAATTGAATGTGACGAACCCGATATGGGCTTGGCCAATCGGCTGGTATTAAGCCTAAGTAAGGCCATAGACCGCACCAAACTAAGCGGCGTGCTGCCCGCTGTGCCAGCCATCGCCTCGTTAATTGTGCGTTTTGACCCGCTCGTGCAATCACCCGTCCTCATCGAGGCCGCCATCGATCGCCTCGCTCGCTATCTTGAGCCAGCCCCCGAAATACCAGACCGCATTGTCGAAATCCCCACCCGTTTTGGCGGCGAATGGGGCGAAGACCTGCCTCAAGTGGCCGATACGCTTGGCTTGGTGCAGGCCGACATTATCGAAACGCTGTGCGAACGCCCTTACCGCGTCATGTGCATCGGTTTTGCGGTGGGACACCCCTATATTGGGCCATTGCCACCAGCCCTGCATTTGCCACGCCGCAGCACGCCACGCAGCAGCGTACCCAAAGGCCGCGTGGCCATGGCCGCTGGCCTCGCCAATGTTTACCCGGCCCAATTGCCCGGCGGCTGGCATTTGGTCGGGCATACCGAGCTTTCACTCTTCGACCCCAACCGAACCCGTCGCCCGTCGCTACTTGCGGCAGGTGATGGGGTGAGGTTTGTGCCAATTTCAACAACATAACTATGGTAAATGTGACTATTTCTACCCCACTCGGCAACATCATCGCCGAAATTGATACCGCCCGCGCTCCCATTACTGCCGGGCGGTTTTTAGCCAATGTTGATGCTGGGCTATATAACGGCGGCGCTTTTTTTCGCACCGTCATTACTGGCAACTATGGCGGCAATGACAACCAGCCCCAAAATGATGTCAAAATCGATGTCATTCAAGCTGGTCTAAAACCCGATGCGCCCAAAGATATGGGCACGATTGTGCTTGAGCGCACCCGCGACACCGGTATTTTGCACCAAGATGGGGTGCTATCGACCCCACGTATGCCCAGCGACCCCAATTCAGGTTACGCCGGTTTCTTCATCTGCATTGGCCCACAACCCAATCTCGATTTTGGGGCCGATCGTTACCCCGACAAACAAGGCTTTGCCGCCTTCGGGCGCGTAACATCTGGCATGGACGTTGTGCGCCAGATTCAACTTGAACCAGCTGGATTGCCTGTCAGCGATGAAGTCAGAGCCGCGCAAGGTGTGCCCAACGAGCAACAACGCCTCACACCGCCTATTGCGGTTTTAAGCATCAAACGCAGCTAAAGAAAATTGAAAATTAAAAATGTAAAATGTAAAAGATTTACTCCGAATTTTTACATTTTACATTTTTAATTTTCAATTTTTATGCCCACTCGCAACCTCAATTACGCCCTCGCCAATTTACGCGATCTGCCCAATGCCATTCTTCCTTCTGCCGTGTTTTCGGCGCTCGTAGCCGTATTAACCGGCTATGCTGGGCCGCTGCTCGTAATGTTTCAAGTTGCCGAGGTCGGCAAACTCAGCCAAGCCCAACTGTCTTCAACAATTTGGGCCGTAACGATTGGCTGCGGTGTCTGCGCCATTTTATTAAGCCTGTGGTATCGCCACCCAGTGCTATGCGCTTGGCCGAGCGCGGGTGCAGTTCTACTCGTCACCAGTCTCGCCACCTATACGTTTTCCGAGGCCATTGGGGCCTTTATCATTCAAGGGGTGTTGCTCATTTTGCTCGGCCTGTCGGGCTGGTTTGGGCGGTTAATGGAACTCATCCCACGAACAGTCGTCGCTGGCATGTTAGGCGGGGTGTTATTTCGCTTTGGCATCGGCGTATTTACTGCCATTCCCACTGCACCGCTACTTGTTGGGGCCATGATCGCCACGTTTGTCATCATGAAACGCCTCGGCTACCGTGCGCCGATGATTGGCGCAATGGTAATTGGGCTAATGGTTGCCGCCGCCCAAGGTCAAATCAAGCTCGATAATTTTGCCTTGGCGCTGACCGTGCCGGTTATCACCCTACCAACCTTCAACATCGCCGCCACCTTAGGCTTGGCCTTGCCATTATTTGTGCTAACCCTCACTGGACAAAATGCACCGGGTGTCGCCGTATTGCGCAATTCAGGTTATGACACCCCCGTCGACGGCCCTATCACCCTAACCGGTATTGCTTCGTTACTCACCGCGCCCATCGGCGGCAATGGCATCAACCTATCGGCCATCACTGCCGCCATTTGCACCAACCCCGAAGCCCACCCCGACAAAACCAAACGTTACTCGGCGGGCGTGGCTTATGGGTTATGGTATGTGTTGTTTGGCATGTTTGGGGCGACGGCGGTGGCGTTATTTTCGAGCGTGCCCAAGGCCTTCGTCGCCGCCATTACTGGATTGGCGCTATTGGGGGCCATTAGCACCGCCCTCAGCACCGCCATGTCTGAACCCAAAGAACGTGATGGCGCATTAATGGCATTTATGCTCACGGCTTCAGGCATCGAACTACTTAGCGTGGGCGCGCCATTTTGGGGCTTGTTATTGGGCGTGGTGGTGAATACGGTGTTAAATCGAAAATTTAGCCGCCAATCTCGCTCATGATGCGATTCATGGGAATGACCCCATCGGCCAGATCATGCCCCCAAGGTTTGCGCCAAATAGCGGCGCGAATCATGCCAGCCAAATCGTCATTGCTGGCCCCGCGCCGTAGTGGGGTCTTAAGATCGATTTCGCCATCTTTGAGCAAGCACAAACGCAAGGTGCCATCGGCGGTGAGCCGCACGCGGTTGCACGAGGCACAAAATGGGGCGCTTACCGGGCTAATGAAACCCACTTGGCCCAAGGCTGGGCTACCATCGGCCCGTTGCAATTGAAACATACGGGCTTCGCCATCCAGCACACCGCCGTTCGCCTCACGCAGCGGGCCAAGCTCAGCCTCAATGCGTTGCATCATTTCTTTGCTGGTCACAATCGAGGCCTGCTGAAATTCAGCCACATCGGCAAAAGGCATGACCTCGATAAAGCGAAATTGCCAAGGCTTGTCGAGCGTCAGCCGCGCCAAATCGACCACATCATCTTCGTTGAAATTGCGAATAACGACGGCATTAAGCTTAATTGGTAATAAGCCTGCGTGCTCAGCAGCAGCGATGCCGTCCAGCACATCATTAACATTGCCCCAGCGGGTGATACGCTTAAATTTAACCGGATCAAGTGAATCGATACTGATATTGACGCGATCCATGCCAGCGGCCTTAAGCGGCTGAGCCAGTTTGCCCAGCTTTAGCCCATTGGTGGTCATGGCAATGGCTTGGGTATTGGGCAACGCTTTGATGGCACGTGTGATATCGACCAAACCCGGGTGCACTGTCGGCTCACCACCGGTTAGGCGATATTTGTTAAACCCCAGTGAATCGGCGACTTGCAAAACCCGAATAAATTCATCAGTCGACAATAATTCATCGCTGGGGCGAAAAATCATTTGTTCGGGCATGCAATATACACAACGCAAATTACATTTGTCGGTCAATGAAATTCGCAAATAATGAATATGTCGCCCGAAGGCATCGAGGGTTTTTACAGTCATAATCAGTATTCTAGGTCTCCAACACTTTCTTAAGAATGGGGCCTGCGACCTCGAACGGCACCACCACTTGCTGATATACGCGCCCAGCGTTAATCATATCGATCACCACCAACAATGAGGTGCCACGCGGCAACCGCGGCAACCATAGCGTGGGGGCAGGTCGGCGCTCGATGGTGCCTACCAATGACACCTGACGGAAAATTTCACCAGCTTCATTGGCGACCATCACATCCATCGCCGGAAATTGGCGGAAGGGGGTCAGCCCCATCTCAACGGTGACGCGGCTGCCATCGGGCCAAGGCATAACGCGGTAATCGGTAACGCGCACATCATCAGCCGGTATTTGGGTGAGCGCATCGGGGAAATTCGTCACTGCATCTAACGGCACTGTGGCGTGGATGCCCCCATTTGCGGCACCATTTTGCACCCCGTTGGGTGCTTCATAAAGTGGTAAATCTTGAGCCATATTTTTTGACCATCTCTTTTATTTAAAGGTGCGGTATGTATGTCATTATCCCTGTTTCGTCTGAGTATTTGCTGATCGGCGAAAGCGCTGCGACAGCATATCGACAAAAAACAATAATTCGTCGCTGCGCAATAAATAGGCCGCCAAAACATAAACCCCACCGCCCAAACTAATCATCACCACTAGCCCGATCAAATGCGCGATAGCACTATCATTATTCGACAACAAACCAACGCGGGCCAAACCGAATAATACCGCCAGCATTAACGCCGATGCAACACTGGCTTTGCCAAAGGCCTGCCACAACGCCGCCACATGTGGCCTGATTAAACCTGTGCGCAGGTGCAGCCATAATAATAGGGCAGCAGCTTCGAGCAAAGTAGCCATCGAATTTGCCAAGGCAATACCGCCAAAGGCACGCCAGCCATTTTGCAAAAACAGCGCGGTAAAAATTAAACTTAAGGCAATATTGAACGCCGCGCCAACGACGGTGATGATGACGGGGCGCACCGTGTCACGTAGGGCATAAAAGCCGCGCACAACCACCTCAAACACCGAATGCCCGACCAACCCAACCGCAAAACAGGTCAGGGCGAGGGCGGTGGCACTGGCGCTGGCATCATCAAAACTGCCACGCCGATAAAGCAAACGAATAATTGGCTCGGCCAAGGCCATGAGGCCGACAGTGGCGGGCAAACTGAGCGCCACGACGATATTGACCGCCCGCATTAACATGCGGGCGAAGGCAATTTTGTCGCCTTTGGCGGCTTGGGCGCTGATGGTGGGAAAAAGCGCTTGCGCGATGGCTTGGGCGATGGCGGCTTGTGGAATACGCATGGTTGGAAACCCGATCTCAAGCGCTGCAATCGCCATTGTGCCCATGCCCGATGCCAAGGTGGTATTAACCAAAAAATTGACTTGGGTTGCGCCCAGCCCAGCCATGCGCGGCAGCATAAGCCGGAAGAGGGTGCGCAAGTCGGCGCTTAATGAAGGATTGGGGATTGAGGATTGGGGATCAGTCGTTTGCGCCTTTATCACACCCCATAACGCCGGGAGTTGCACCAGTAAATGCAGCGCGGCGCCAATCACCACACCCATCGCCGCGCCCAAAACGCCCCACGAACTGAGCGCAAGTGCGCCAAAAATAATGCCGAGGTTGTAAAAGGCTGGTGCCAGCGCTGGCGCAAGAAATGCCCCATTCGACTGTAACACCCCCATTAACAACCCACTCAGCCCAAAAATGACGGTGGCGATGAGCATGACGCGCATGAGCGGCACAGTTTGGGCGATGCTGACGGCATCGAGGCCGGGCGCGACCAAGGTTTGCAGCAGCCAAGGGGCCGCTAGCGCACCCAAAAGCGCAAAAAAGCCGAGCAAAAGCACAATATAAATGGCCGCGCCGCGTGCCAATTGCCAAGCATACCCTGTTTGCGAGGTGCCCAGATAGCCTGAAAACATCGGGATGAAGGCCGAAGCCAGCGCCCCACCCGCCAAAACCTGAAAGAGCAACTCTGGCACACGATTAGCCACTGCGAAGATAGCAAAAGCATCGGCCCCAAATTGAGCCACAATGGCGGCGCGTTGGGCGTAGCCGGTTAAATTGCTTAAAATATAAGCGACAAAAATAATGAGCGCAGCCCGCGCCAGCGATGAACGAGATTTCACACAGGCAAGCATACCCGAAAATCTAAAAAAAAGCAGATTCTTAAATTAATGCCCAAAATGGCAACTAGTTTGTTAAACGCATAATATTTCTGGTAGAATTATTACCCGCAAGCAAGTACTTCGCTAGTTGGGCCGTTAGCTCAGTGGTAGAGCGGGAGCCTTTTAAGCTCCGCGCCGAAGGTTCGATCCCTTCACGGCTCATTTAAAAAATTAAAATGCAAAACTACGTCAGCAATAATAATAATGACAATAACGGCGCCTAAAAGGGTGTCGCTTGGTCAGTTGCGCGTAGCGAAATGCAAATTGCGAATTAAGACTAAGGGTCGCCCCGATCAGGGCGACCCTTTTTTTGTATCATTTTTAGTCTAGACAAGAGAAATTATGTTTAAAACACACACTTGTGGCGAATTGCGCCACACCCATGCTGGGCAAACTGTGCAATTGGCCGGCTGGGTGCATCGCCGACGTGATCACGGTGGCGTGATCTTTATTGACCTGCGCGACCGATTTGGGTTGACACAGGTGGTGATTAACCCGACCCATACCTCGGCTGATGACTTTAAGCGCAGTGAAGGCATTCGCAATGAATTTGTGCTGCAAATTGAAGGCACGGTGGCGCTGCGCCCAGAAGGCATGAGCAACACAAAAATGGCATCGGGCATGATTGAAGTGATGGCAAATAAGGTTAATATCCTTAACCCCGCCAAAACCCCGCCATTTATGATCGATGACGATGGCGAAAATGTAGACGAAGCCATGCGTTTGAAATATCGATATCTCGATTTGCGCCGCGAACGCATGAGCCGCAACTTGACCATTCGGCATCGCTTGATCAAGTTTATGCGCGATTATCTCGATCAACGGGGCTTTTTGGAGGTCGAAACCCCCATTTTGTTTAAGAGCACCCCCGAAGGCGCACGCGAATATTTGGTGCCCAGCCGCGTGCACCCCGGTGAGTTTTATGCCTTGCCCCAATCACCACAACAGCTTAAGCAATTGTTGATGGTGGGCGGCATCGAGCGTTATTTTCAAATTGCCCGTTGTTTCCGCGACGAAGACCAACGCGCCGATCGCCAGCCCGAATTTACTCAGCTTGATATGGAGATGAGCTTTATTGATCGTGACGACATTTTGGCCTTGGTTGAAGGCTTGCTCACCCGATTTTGCGAAGATTTTGCCGAGTTGCATGGGCGCTCGCTTATGTTTAAGCCTTTTTTGCGCTTGCCGTTTCACGAGGTGATGGAGCGCTATGGACGCGATAAGCCCGATGTGCGTTATGCAATGGAGTTGTTTGATGTGAGTGCCGCCACTCGCGGTAGCGAATTTTTGCCGTTTCAGGTGTCGCATGTCAAGGGCATTTGTGTGCAGGGCTGCGCCAATTACACCCGCAAACAGACCGATGAGCTAACCGATTTTGCCAAAAAGGCCGGGGCCAAGGGCTTGGTGGTGATGTGGCATGATGCCGATGGCGTGCGTAAGACTGGCGCAGGCACAAAACTGAGCGACGCTGAAAAAGCGGCTATTGTTGCTGCGGCTAGTTCAAAACCCGGCGATTTGATTTTGTTGGTGGCCGATGAGGATCGCGAAAAGGTCAACAATGCTTTGGGTGAGTTACGGCACGAATTGGGGATTCGTTTGAAATTGGGCAACCCCGAACAATTGGGCTTTTTATGGGTGGTCGATTTCCCATCGTTTGTGCGCGACAACGAAACGGGCAATTGGGCGGCCAACCATCATTTGTTTACCGCACCCAAAGATGAATATTTGGACAACTTAGAAGCCGACCCGGGCGCGGCCCGCAGCAAGCAATATGACTTGGTGTGCAATGGTTATGAGGTGGCCGGTGGCTCAATTCGTATTCATCGGCGCGACGTGCAAGAGCGTGTGATGAAGATTTTGGGCTTAAGCATGGAAGAGGCCTATAAGAAATTTGGGCACATGCTTGATGCATTTGAATATGGTGCGCCGCCACATGGGGGCATCGCGCCGGGGGTCGATCGTCTCGCCATGATCTTTGCCGGTGCACCAAACATCCGCGAAGTCATCGCCTTCCCCAAGAATCAACAAGCCGCCGATGTCATGCTTGGTGTGCCATCACCCGCCACCGAAAAGCAGATCAAAGAGCTGCATATTCGGCTAGCTTAGGAGCTTTGAGCCGTGAGCTTTAAGCCATGAGCCATGAGCCATGAGTTTGAATTAAAACTCACGGCTCATGGCGCACGGCTCAAAGCTCATGGCTTTTACGTTACTTGAAAATCGCTAAATTCGTTGAGCGATTCGATGGCGGCGACGCGATCTTTGGGCAAGATGCGGCGGAAGTGCTGCGATTCTTGCTCCCAATGTCGCAAAACATCACGGGCGCGGGGGCTATTGGTCAGCTCGTAATGGCGGCGTAATAGCCGATGCACCAACCGCAACATGCCCGGGTTGGTCAAACGATCGACATCCACCAATTCGAGGTTGACGTGATTTAACACCGTGCCTTCGGGGTCGTAAACAAAGGCCATACCGCCGGTCATACCCGCGCCGAGGTTGCGCCCGGTTTTGCCCAGCACCACGATCACGCCGCCGGTCATGTATTCGAGTGCATTGTCGCCCACGCCCTCGACCACACCACAACCGCCCGAGTTACGCACCCCAAAGCGCTCACCGGCTTGCCCAGCCACAAACAAGGCCCCACCCGTTGCGCCATACAGCGCCGTGTTGCCCATAATGTGGTTACTATTCCAGTCATACGTCACTTCGGGGAAGGGGCGCAATGAAATCTCGCCGCCGCGCATCCCTTTGCCGACATAATCATTGGCCGCACCGATTAGGTGCAAACGCATCCCATTGGTGGTAAATGCGCCAAAACTTTGCCCAGCATAGCCACGAAAATCCATCTCGATGGTTCCGGCTGGCAAGCCTTTGTCGCCATAGCGTTGGGTGATGGCACCCGCCAAAGACGCGCCAATACTACGATCTTGGTTGCGAATGGAGTAATGCAAGCGTAGTGTCCAGCCTTCTTCAATCGCCGTTAAAGCATCGGCCACAATTTGGGTGTTGATGGTATTTACCATGGTCGGGCTGGGGCTGCCATCATAGTGCAGTGCCCGCCCATCGTGATAAGGCGAGGCAATGACCGATGCCATAGACAGCAGTGACCGCGAAGCGGCTTTGGGCGCTTGTGCTTGGGTCAATGTGACCGACGTCACATCGCCCGTCTCAGCCCCATTCAGCACCCGTTGACGCAACAAATCGCTGCGCCCCACCACCTCATCAAAACTGCGATACCCAAGCTTGGCCAACCACTCGCGCACATCTTGCGCCACATACAACAAATAGGCCATCACATGTTCGGGCTTGCCGCCAAATTTGGCGCGTAATTCGGGTTTTTGGGTGGCAACACCAACCGGGCAGGTGTTAAGGTGGCAGACCCGCGCCATAATACAGCCTTCGGCGATGAGCGGTGCGGTGCCGAAGGAGACCTCATCGGCCCCCAATAACGCCGCAACCATGACATCACGCCCCGTGCGCAGACCACCATCGGCCCGCACTTTTACCCGCCCACGCAAATTATTTGCCAGCAGGGTTTGTTGGGCCTCGGCCAAACCGATCTCCCAAGGCATACCGGCATTTTTGATCGAGCTAAGGGGTGATGCGCCTGTGCCGCCGCTATGCCCACTAATCAACACAATATCGGCCAAGGCCTTGGCAACCCCGGCTGCAATTGTGCCAACCCCGGCTTGCGCCACCAACTTTACGCTGACCTTGGCTTGTGGGTTAATTTGTTTTAGGTCATAGATGAGCTGTGACAAATCTTCGATCGAATAAATATCGTGATGAGGGGGCGGCGAAATGAGCGCCACACCCGCTACCGTATGCCGCACTTTGGCGATTAAATCGGTGACTTTATGCCCGGGAATTTGCCCGCCTTCGCCGGGTTTGCTGCCTTGCGCCATTTTAATTTGCAACTCGCTGGCGCTCATCAGATAGGCAGGTGTAACGCCAAAGCGGCCACTCGCCACTTGTTTAATACCGCTATTGCCTTCGGTTTCAAAGCGACGGGTTTCTTCGCCGCCCTCACCGCTGTTGCTCATACCGCCAAGGCGAGTCATGGCAATGGCTAATGTCTCATGGGCTTCGGGCGATAACGACCCCAACGACATGGCGGCTGATGAAAAGCGTCGCAAAATTGCATTAACTGGCTCAACTTCATCGATTGAAATCGAGGCGCGGTCGCTAGAAAATTCGAGCAGGTCACGCGGTTCGGCTGGGTTTTCGGGGGTGTAATATGGCTCGGCAAACTCTTTATACAGCTTAAACCCCTCATCAAAATGCCCATTGGTGCGCCAGCGTTTCACTTTGGTATGGGCAATACCTGCAACCAACTCACCTTCTTCGCCGGTATATTCGATAATGCCTTCAACCCGCACTGCTTTTTGCAGGGCGTGCACCGCCTTTTGCGAATAAGCATGGGGTTCACCGCCAGAGCGTTCTTTGTAAAAGCCCGGGTGATCGAGCTTGATTTCAGATTTTCGATTCTCGGTTTTCGATTTTGCTGCTGCACCATCCGCCGCATTTTCCTCAATGCTCGACCTAAAATCTAACAACGTAAAGGCCTGTTGATGCCAACGCAAGACTTCAGCTTCAAGCTCGGCAAAGCCAATGCCCCCAATCCGGCTGGGCGTGCCCTCAAAACAAACCTGTATTAGTTCGCGGCCCAACCCCACTGCCTCAAAAATTTGTGCGCCGCAATAGGCATCGACCGCCGCAATGCCCATCTTCGACATGATTTTGAGTAGGCCTTTTTCGCAGGCTTTGATATAGTTTTTCACCACATCACTTTCATTGACGGTCTTATCACGAATTTTGCCGCGTTGCACGGCCTCACGGGCGGTGTCGAGCGCCAAATAAGGGTTAATGGCACTGGCCCCATAGCCAATCAAAGTTGCCATGTGATGCACTTCACGCGCTTCACCACTTTCGGCGATCAAACTACATTGCCAGCGCACCCCGACCCGCATCAGGTGATGATGCACGGCCCCAACTGCCAATAAAATGGGAATCGCCGCCCGTTGTGGCCCCATGCGTCGGTCGCTCAAAATGAGAATTGACGCGCCGCCACGCACGGCGGCTTCGGTTTTAGCGCATAATGCTTCAATCGCATTTTTGAGCGCTGTTGGCGTGTTTTTGCCGCTGGGCACGCCAAATGTTGTATCGATAATGGCCGTTTGAAAAGCAGCATCGTCTAAATCGATAATGGCCTTTAGCTCTTCGCTGCGCAAAATGGGGCTATTTAGCCGAATAAGGTGCGCATGTTGTTCACGTTCTTCGAGTACATTGCCACGTGGCCCGATCAGCACTCGCAAACTCATCACCTGATCTTCGCGCAAATGGTCGATGGGTGGGTTGGTCACCTCAGCAAAGCGCTGTTTGAAATAGTTGAATAAGGGGCGTGATTTTGGCGAAAGCACGGCATGGGGTGTATCATCACCCATCGACCCAACTGGCTCAGTGCCATCTTCATACATCGTCTTGATTACCATTGCCAATTCTTCGGCTGTCCAACCAAGCGCGGCCTGTTTTTGCAACAAAATTTCAGCATTCACGGCGGGTTGCTGCACCTTAATATTGGCAACATCTTCTAAACGCACCCGCTGGCGTTGCGCCCATTCTCGATAGGGTTTGCGGGTGGCAAGATCACCCATGATCTCGTCGTTGGTCATAAACTTGCGATGTTTGATGTCGGCGCAAATCATTTGGCCGGGGCCAATTTTGCCCGCCAGTTCGATCCGGTCTGGTTCAATATCCATCGCCCCAATTTCGCTGCCAGCATACACAATGCCATCTTTGGTCTTTAAATAACGGGCGGGGCGCAAGCCGTTGCGGTCGAGTTGAAACCCAACCAAAAAGCCATCCGTCCACAGCAAGCTGGCTGGCCCATCCCAAGGCTCCATCAATGAGGCATGATAACGAAAGAAACCTTTTTGCGCGTTAGGCATGTCGGGGTCTTTTTCCCACGCTTGTGGCACCATCATTTTCATGGCATGACGAATATCACGCCCACCCAAGGTGAGCAGTTCGAGCGCATTGTCAAACATGCCTGTATCGCTGGTGGTCTCATCAATGATGGGTTTGAGCAAGTCAATGGCTGTGCCCCAATAGAGTGACTCGCTGCCAAAGCTGCCTTCACGTGCGCGCATCCAATTGGCATTGCCTTGCACTGTGTTGATCTCACCGTTATGGCACATAAAGCGAAATGGTTGCGCCC
>CAMDWA010000133.1 GCA_945877855.1 Thermoflexus hugenholtzii JAD2
ACTGATGAAGACTTTTCAGATCGAATTAAGCGAGGCGCATTACCCGGCCCAAAAGCTGGGCAAATGGACACGCATGCAAGAAATTTATACTTACGCCCATGAATAACAAACAAAACTGGCGCGGCATTTTCGCCATCCCCATGACCCCATGGACCGCCAACGACCAAATTGACGAAGAGGTATTACGCGCCGAGATCGATTTCATCATCGACAAGGGTTCACATGGCATTGTCACGCCAGTTTTGGTGAGCGAATTTCAAATTCTCAGCGAAGACGAGCGCAAGACCATGATGCGGGTGGCCGTGCAACAAGCCAACAAACGGGTTCCGGTCATTGTAAATGTGGCCGCCCCCAGCGCCCCCTTGGCGGTGCAATTCACCCATTATGCCAACGAGATCGGGGCCGATGGCGTGATCGCCATGCCGCCCTATACCCTAAAGCCCGATTGGGACATCATCTACAACTATTACAAGGCCATTGCCGCTGCCACCCCTTTGCCGGTCATGATTCAAAACGCCGGGCTTGTGCCCATGAGCACCGATCAGGTGGTGCGGCTGTGCAACGAAATTGAGAATGTGACATGGGTGAAAGAAGAAGTGCCACCCAACCCGCGCAGCATTGGGGCCTTGGTCGCCAAAGGCGGGGCCAAGGTGCATGGCGTGATGGGCGGCCTCGGCGGGCAATACCTCATCACCGAATATGCGCGTGGGGCGGCGGGCTGCATCATCGCCTGCGAATTTTGCGATGTGTTGTGCCAATTATGGGACGCGCTCGAGGCCAACGACAACACCCGCGCTGCCGAAGTCTATGAGCGGATATTACCGGCCATCCTGCTCGAAAGCTTGCTCGGCATGGCCTATACCAAAGAAGTGATGCGACGACGCGGTGTGTTTAAAAATAACACCATGCGAATGCAGGGCGATGGGGCCTTGCAAGCCGCCGACTTGGTCGAGATTGATCGTGTGATGGCGCGGTTAGCACCATTCATGAAATAAGCATGACACGCAGGCAAATTTTAGGGCTGGGGCTGCTCGGCGGGTTGATCATCGTGGCATCGTTATGCCTATTGGTTGCGGCCAACCAACCCAATCAGCAGGTGATGGTAAAAGTGCAGCTTCACCCCACCGTGTTTTTTCAGCCCTGATTTGCGATTCTAGAAATCGGGTTTCTTCCAGAAACCCGATTTCTGAATGGCAATGATTCAATTCACCGTTAAAATTAGGTCATGAGAGTTGTGGCGTGGCGTAACCTGATCAAACTGGGCCTATTCGGTGCGTTAATCGCACTCGTGTTGGCTGCTTGTGCCGCCCCCACCGCCGCACCCAAACCAACCGAAGCACCGAGGCCTGCCGCCCCAGCCGCCGCGCTCGCCGCCACAACTGCCCCAGCCGCCCCTGCCGCCACCGCCGCACCCCAACCAGCCGAAGTATTCAAGCCAGTGGCAGCAACCGCCGCCCCAGCCGCCACCGCTGCACCCAAACCGACCGAAGCACCGAGGCCTGCCGCCCCAGCCGCCACTACTGCACCCATCCTCACTGCGCCCAATGTGCCAGCCATCCCAAGCACGCCCCCCAGCGCCGCTGGGAGTGCCGCTGTAGCACCAGCCGCCAAAGTGGTGGAAACACCGCCGACCACAAATATTGTAGCAACGGCGGTAACACCCGAGAGCACCAAGCCAGCCGCAACCCCACAACTGCCATTACCAGCCACCCAAGCCATCATAGAGCCGCGGGTGGTCGAGGTGGAATATCCGCCGCACATGCGTCTCGGCGATTCAGAGATGATTCGGCTTTCGCTTGTCCCATCTGCCGAGGGCTACACCCTAACGCTAGATGCCCCCAATAATGAAGCCATTACACGCACGGTCAATATCAAGCGCCCGCTCAATACCGAGGTCAGCGCCGAAGCCAAACTGTCGGGCGTGGGGTTTGAGATCGCCGAACACAACCCAAAAGCAGTGGCCTTGCCCGAAGCCGAAGTAGTGACGTGGCGCTGGACGGTCAGCCCACGCGAAACCGGACAACATAAATTGACGATCAGTGTGGATTTAATTTGGATGCCACTTGGCAGCACAGCCCCCAGCAAACGCTCGCAATTATTTTCAAAGGGCTTCGACATTCAAGTGCAATCGTTGTTGGGCCTAACTAGCGCCCAAAGCAAGATGCTGGGCGCGGCGGGTTTGACGTTGGGCGCTGGGCTAAGCCTTGCGGCCTTAATATTACAACGCAAACGCAAATTTGCCCAGCCGCAGACCGGCATTGTCGCCAACCCGCACCCCGCCCCACCCGCCCTTATGACCGTGCCGCCCAATACCGCGCTTGCCATCGAAGCCTCGGCTGGGATTGAGCTACACCCTGCCGAAAACAATTTGTTACAAGCCTTGTTCCGCGATTACAGCCGTGTGATGGTTGAGCGTGAATTTCGTTCGGGTTATTCGGGGGCACGCACACTTTTAATTCTGCCTATACGAAATGACGGACGCGCCGATGCTTATACCATCGCCAAAATGGGCACAAGCAACGCCATTGTGCAAGAACACCAAAATTTTGAGCGTTATGTCAAGCACACCTTGCCGCCCATCACCGCCCGCATTCAAGAAGCGCCGGTCAAGAGCCAAGAGCCAAGAGTTGAGAGTCAAGGCTCAAGGCTCAAGGCTCAAGGCTCAACACTCAAGGCTCAAGGCTCAATACTCAACACTCAGCACTCGCCCCTCGCGGTGTTGCGATATACATTCGTGGGTGAGGCGGGCAAGATGCCGATGAGTTTGGGCGAGGCCTTGCGCGAACCTGGGAATGTGGCCTTGCTGCGAAAACTGTTTGACACCTTTGGCCCCAACTGGTGGTTTCAGCGCCGCCCCTATTCATTTCGGCTGGGGCAAGAATATGACCGTGTATTACCGGCACATCTCGTTGTAAGCCCAGCTGGGCCCAATGACAGCCCGGCCCATATCATCGATGGGCAACTGACGGCAGGGGCAAGCGCCCCAGCCATCGCCATTGGCACCTGTGTGTTGTTGCGCAATTTTGGGCAGGTTGAACTGGGGGCCAGTGACAACCGCTATGCGCTGATTGGCGAGGCAAGCGCCGGACAAGCACCCTTGCGGGTGCGCTGCGCCAACTGGGTAAACACGCGGCAAGCCCCCGAAGCTGCCTGCACCCAACGCGGCCTGTTGGCGCGCGTGATCGGCACACGCGAAAGTTTGTTGCGTGACGCAGTGGCGGGGTTGTCATTGTTTGGACTCCCCGACCCGTTGCCCAGTTTGCCACGCCTCTTAAATGAGCAAGTCAGCGGCAGCCAATCCACCATTCATGGCGATTTAAATTTAGAAAATGCCTTGGTTGGCCCGGGTGGTTTTATTTGGCTGATCGATTTTGCCACCACCCGCGACGGGCATACGCTGTTCGATTTTGCACACTTGCATACCGAAATCATCGCGCATATCATCGCCCCACATAGCCCCATTCACCCCAATTTAGAACACCCGCTGCTGAGTGAAATGAATGCGCTGGCCCAACGCTGTTGGTTTAACCCCACCCAAGCCCGTGAATATGATTTGGCGCGCTTTGTTAGTTGTTTGGGGGCGCTCAAACACCGCAATCTCGATGAGCATCAACGTCATTGGCTATATTTAACCGCCGCCCAAATTGGGCAAAGGCTAGGCTAATCGCTTACAAAGAGCATAATGCCTGCATGATAAAGGCGAGAACCGATCAAAATAGCCTATCCAACTAGCCAATGCTGGCTACCCCAGTGAATAGGGCAAAATAACCACAACTGCCCTATGCTTGGCAGCATGTTTAACAAAATTCTTGTGCCCCTCGACGGTTCTATTTTTGCCGAGCAGGCGTTGCCTAGTGCGCTTGAATTGGCCCGCGGCTCGGGCGGCAGCCTGATCTTGATGCGGGTATCGGGCCACCCCAACACCCGCATCTATGTCGAAGGCACAGCCGTCTTCAGCTTGCCCAGCGATGACAGCGCCGCCCACTGTGAAGCGTATCTTGAACGCATGGCTGGCCCGATCCGCGAACAAGGCATTGCGGTGAAAACACGGGTAGTCGATGGCATGGTCGCCGACGAGATATTAAGCGAAGCCGCCACCCTTGGGGTCGAAGTCATCGTCATGACCTCGCACGGGCGCAGTGGCTTTGGGCGTTGGCTGATGGGCAGCGTGGCCGACCGTATCATGCAATATGCCAGTATGCCGGTCATGATCGTGCGTCCGGTGGATCATGCATAGGCAGATCGGCTACTTTAGCGTAAGGGCGGGTCTATGACCGCCGTGCAACCTCTCACTGAATGGCTTGGCACTTTCGCACGAGCGACGGGTCAGCATCGCATTCGCCTTATGTTATATACTCGGCACGAGTAAAAATTGAAGAAATGCCGATTTCACTCCCTCCATCAAGCGATGCTTGATGGAGGGAGTGAAATCGGCTAAAACCTCAGTTTCGTTTATGCGTGAATTTGTTTGCGTATCATATTTCCCCGCCAAACCGATTAGATCGCCGAGGGCTGAATCGCCATGAATATTAATGAAAGGCTGGCACAAGCACGCCAAGCCGTGCCTCAATTGCGCCCAGCCCAAGCCGCCCAAGCCACCCAACATGGGGCGCTGATTATCGAT
This sequence comes from Thermoflexus hugenholtzii JAD2, assembly GCA_945877855.1. Taxonomy (GTDB): domain Bacteria; phylum Chloroflexota; class Anaerolineae; order J036; family Brachytrichaceae; genus AQU-03. Next base: position 4,625 of record CAMDWA010000133.1, read on the forward strand.
ATTCGCACCCCCACCGAGCGCCAACTCGAAGGCGTGGTGCCCGGCAGTTTACATTTGCCGCGCACGGTTTTAGAATGGTGTGTTGATCCGGCCTCCGGCTATGGCAATCCGGCCATACAGGGCACAGATCATGCCCTCATCATCATGTGCAGCGAAGGCTATAGCTCGTGTTTGGCCGCCCAATCATTACAAGAATTGGGCTATACACACGTCAGCAATTTGGAAGAGGGTTATCGCGGTTGGAAGGCTTATGGGCTGCCCACCCAAGCCCCATCTCGCCCACCCGAACAAGAATTAAGCGGCAGAAACCCGCCCGAACCCCCGGCCCCATTTGTGCTACATAAGCCGCCCCTACGCTATTGGCTTTATCGGCTATTTTTACGGCTTTTTGCCTAATTTTGAGATGACACAAACACAAAAAACCAACTGGACATTGGCACTCATTGCCCTCGCCACTGGCATCATTGCCGCCGTCAATGTCGGCAAAGCCCCCATCGCCCTGCCCTATATTCGCGCCGATCTGCAAATGTCGCTCACCCAAGCCGGTTGGTTTGCCTCGACCTTTAATATGATGGCGATGACGACGGGCGTGTTTTTTGGCTTGTTGGTGCGGCAAATTGGGGCCTTACGCGCCTGTTTGTTTGGGCATGGCTTGATTGTGTTGGGCGCGGCCTTGGGTGCGCTGTCGGGCAATTTGGTTGTGTTGTTTTTGTCACGCTTCATCGAAGGGGTAGGCTTTATCAGCATCGTGGTGTCGGCCCCTACCCTCATTAGCGCCACCAGCACCCTGCAAGACCGCCGCCTCTTGCTCAGTTCGTGGAGCGCCTATATGCCAGTTGGGGTGACGTTGGCCTCGCTATTGGCCCCCATCATCTTAGCCTTGGGCAATTGGCGCGAAATATGGTGGTTAAGCGCCGTTTTAGTCAGCCTTTCTGCCGTTGTGTTGGCCTTGGCCTATCGCAATACGCCCATTCACACCACGCAGTCGGCCCAACCCTCGCCTGCCTCGGCCATGCAAAGCCTGCGCGAGGTATTGCGGGTGCGGGCGGCATGGCTATGTGCCGCCACCTTCGGCCTCTACACCATTCAGTTTTGGGCAGTCTATACTTGGCTGCCCACCTTTTTGCGCGAAGAACGCAAGTTTGACCCCAGCACCATCGCCTTATTGTCGGGTTTGTTTATGTTGGTGCATATGCCCGGCACCATTTTTACCGGCAAATTGTTACAAAGCGGCTTCAAACGTAGCCAACTGATCATTTTTACCCAAGCCATGCTGGTGCTGTCTGCCCTCGGCATTTTTAATGCGGCATTGCCCGATGTGGTGCGTTATGGCTTTTGTTTGCTGCTGGCCTTCGTCGGCGGTCTCATTCCGGCCTCGGTGCTATCGTCCACCACCGTTTTGGCCCGCAACCCGGTGCAAATTGCGCTCATGCAAGGCTTATTCATCCAAGGCTCAAACATTGGGCAATTTATCAGCCCACTGCTCATCTCGGCCATCGTGGCCGCCACTGGCTCGTGGGAAAACAGCATTTATGTCACGGTGCCGACGGCTATTGTGGGGATATTGGTGGGGTTGGGTTTGAGGGGGATGCGAGAGGAAGGGTAAATATACGGGGACATTTGATAGGTCATAAACCACATTCATTTTTAAACTACCTCCAAATTCAAGACAGCACCAGCTTAAACGTAAAATGAGGCTATGCAAACGTTAAAACGAGTGCGACGCAAATGGCAACTTTATGGATTTTTAGCCATTCCACTCATTTGGTTAATCCTATTTCGCTATGGCCCAATGTATGGTGCCCAAATTGCATTTAGAGATTTTCTGCCCGGCCAAACTATTTGGGACAGCCCTTGGGTTGGGCTAGCCCAATTTCAACGCTTTTTTCAGTCTCCCGTTTTTAGCGTGCTTATTCGCAATACGTTGGGCTTATCGCTTTATGCCCTCATCATCGCTTTCCCATTCCCCATTTTACTCGCGCTTAGCTTAAACCAAGTGAAGCAAAAGCGCTTTAAAGAAACTGTGCAACTGATTACCTATGCGCCCAACTTTATTTCAACCGTCATTATGGTTGGGATCATTTTACGCTTCTTCGATATGCGCACCGGCCCAATCAACCAAGTCATTCAATGGCTGGGGTTGCAACCCATTAATTTTATGGGCGAGGCGGCTTTATTCCCATCTATCTATGTATGGACCAATATATGGCAATATATGGGATTCAATAGCATCATTTATATTGCGGCCTTAAGCAATATCGACCCAGCCTTACATGAGGCGGCAGTCATTGATGGGGCTTCGCGGGTACGGCGTATTTGGCATATTGACCTACCCGGCATCTTGCCCGTTGTTATCGTCATGCTCATTTTAAATTTGGGGCAAATTCTTAGCGTCGGTTTCGAAAAAGCTTTTTTATTACAAACCCCCCTCAATCTGTCAACCTCTGAAATTATCAGCACCTATCTTTATAAAATTGGCATTGTGGGTGGGTTTACCAATTTCTCATTTGCGTCTGCCATCGGTCTATTTAACGCTGCCATTGGATTTATCTTCATTGTGACAGCGCAAAAAATTTCTAAGCGACTGGCTGGCATTGGGCTTTGGTAAATCAAATACGATAAAATGTGTCGCAATTAAGATGCAATCTCCAATTAAAGAATCGGGCGGCGATTGGTTATTCAATCTTGCAAATACGATTTTCTTAATTTTTGTCAGCTTCGTCATCCTCTATCCGCTCATTCATATCATTAGCGCATCGCTAAGCGCTGGCGAAGCCATTATGTCGGGGCAAGTTGGGCTAATCCCAGTTGGGTTTAACCTAAAAGCCTATCAAAAAGTTTTAGAATATCCATTAATCTGGGTGGGGTTTAGCAATTCGCTTTTTTATGCCAGTATTGGCACCTTGGTCAATGTCACCATGACACTTGTGGCCGCCTATCCTCTATCACGGGCCGATCTGCCCGGCAAAAATATCTTTTTAACCTTATTTGTTTTTACCATGATGTTTAATGGCGGGATAATTCCCACCTATTTATTGGTAAAAGATGTTGGATTGCTAAATACACGCTGGGCGCTCATTATTCCCAATGCGATCTCGGTGTGGAATTTGCTCATTACCATCTCTTTTTTCCGCACCTCAATCCCGCTTGAGTTACACGAAGCGGCACAACTGGACGGGGCCAGTGATTTTAATTATTTTATTAAAATTATGTTGCCACTTAGCACGCCCATCATTGCTGTTTTAACGCTATATTATGCAGTTGGTCATTGGAACCAATTTTTTGATGCCATGCTGTATTTGAGCAAAACCGAACTTTATCCATTACAACTCATTTTGCGGCAAATTTTGATAGATAGCCAAATAGACCTGAGTTTAATGACCGATATTCGAGAAATCGCCCAACGTGAAGAGTTGCAAGCCTTAATTAAATATGCCGTTATTGTCGTTACCTCACTGCCCGTCATGCTTATTTACCCCTTTGCACAAAAACATTTCGTCAAGGGCATCACACTTGGTGCAGTAAAAGACTAATATAATTAAGACTTAGGCAAATCAAGAAATTTCATCACAAAAAACACAAAAAAAGAGATGAAATTGGCTTAGTCTTTGAAAACTATGGGATATACCACGTTTGCTTTGAATGCCGTAGGGATATCCCAATCAAACAAGTAAAACAAATTTTCGTTGAAATCACTATATGACCTTTGGTAGCATGGGCAAGCCCATGCTACCAAAGGTCATATAGTGATTTCAACATTACTTCTTTTGCGGGAGAATGCAGAACTATTGTGTACTTCGTGATAAAAAGTGGAAAACGCCTATGATGTGATACCGCAATCACAATGTTTAATAAAGCTATTCAGAAAAATTTTAAATTTATTTACCCTGAGCAGCCCAAAACAAAAAATGAACAATAAAATCACCCGTCGAAAGTTACTAAAAACCATAGAAGTTGTGGGCATTGGATTATTGGCGGCGGGCTGTAGCCCTGCTGCCCCAGCGGCAACGCCAGCACCAACAGCAGCCACGAATAAAGTCTCGGCCCCCGGCACGTTGCCGATTGTCAAAGACAAAATTACATTAAAGGTGCTGTGTCGTGGCCCCAGAGACTTTAATAATAATGAAGTGATCAAATGGGAGCGTGCCCAAACCAATATCGACCTGCAATATACCGTTGCGGCTGGCGCTGATGCAACAACCAAATTAAATTTGGCCGTCTCGAGTGGCGATCTGCCCGATGTCATTCGGGCTTATGGCATGTCGCTCGCAGACCAAACCTTGTTAGCGCAGCAAGGTGTCATCATTCCATTAGATAGCCTCATTGAGCAATATGGCCATTGGTCAAAAATGATGTTTGCAGATTACCCAGAAATTCGCCCCAATGTGAGTTTGTTGGATGGCAAAATTTATGGTATGCCGGCCTATGGGGGCTTCTCACATGCCCTCATTGCCCAAAAATTTTTTATTTATCAGCCTTGGCTCGATAAGCTAGGGTTAAAAATGCCGACCACCACCGACGAATTTTATGAGGTGCTAAAGGCATTTAAAACCAAAGACCCCAATGGCAATGGAAAAGCCGATGAAATCCCATTGTCGGGCAATATCCCCATCAACTCAGGAGCCGCATGGAATAATACCCTCGATACTTTCTTGATGCAGCCTTTCATCTATAACGATCGGCGATCATCACGCAGTTTGATGGTAGACAATGGCACCATTAAAGCCTCGTATGCAGAAGCAGGCTGGCGCGAAGGGCTTAAATACCTCAACAAACTTTTTGCCGAAGGGCTAATTGAAGCAACGGTTTTCACCAACGATGTCGCCCATTCACAAGCATTGGGCGAAAATCCCGGGGTGGCCATCCTTGGTTCAATCTCAGCGGCTGAAACCGGCAGTTTCTCCTCTCGCACCAGCGCCCGTGCCGCAGAATATAAACCAGTGCCTCCGCTAAAAGGCCCCACAGGCTTACAACAAATTCCATATAATAACACTGGCACCTATGGCCCCGGCCAGTTCATGATTACCAAAGCCTGTAAAAACCCCGAAGCAGCCTTTCGCTATTGCGATTTTCTCTATAGCCCCGAAGCAACCCTGCAAAATATGTATGGCATGAAAGATATCGATTGGCGACCCGCCGCACAAGGCGAAAAGACCTTCGATGGCAGCCAAGCCTATTATGCAACCTTACGCCCTTGGGCCACCGACCCCAATACGTATATGAGCGCACCGCCCATGTATCAAAAACCAACGTATTCGGTTGCAATCGACCCTAAAAACCCAAATGCCAACCAACTGAACGATTGGAGCCGCGATATCTATCTGCCCAAGGCCGTGCCAAATAAGAATTTGCCCTTATTAATCTTTACGGCTGATCAGTCTAAGGATATTAGCCAACTTGCACCCGCCATTGAAGCCTTTGTCGATCAAGCGTTTGCCGAATTTGTGACTGGCAAGCGTAACCCAGATAAAGATTGGGATGCGTATCTTAAGCAACTCAATGATTTGGGGGTTGCCAAGTTTATCAAAACTTATCAAGACGCCTATAACGCCAAATTCAAGAAATAATAAAAGAAACGCCGATGACGGCCTCGGCTTACTCGGTCAGGGTTTCCTATGCCGCCCATTGCGGGTAGGAGATGTGGCGCAACTAAAGGTGCGCCGCATCTCCTACCCGCAATAGCAACACCGCCACTGTGCTATGCCGCATCACATACTCGGCCACACTGCCCAACAACAATCGCGATAGCCCACTACGCCCATGGGTGCCCATCGCAATCAAATCAACCTCGCGCTGCTTGGCGACCTTTAAAATGCTTTCAGCCGGGTCGCCAAATTCGACAATCGTTTCAGTATTGATCCCTTGGGCGCGGAGGGTGGCGGCGGCAAGGTCTAAAACGCTTTGGGCAGCCGCTTGCTCACGCTCTAATTGTTGGGTATAGGGGTCAACTTGCGGGTTACTTGAACCCACCAACACATCCGTTAAAGCATGGGTAATCCGCACCATACCGGCGCGTTGGGCTTCTTCCTTCGGTTCTTGCATGGCGCATAACAACACCACTGTCGCGTTGGTATTCATTGCCATTTTGCCAACAATGGGCAACATGGCGGCCGCCAATGCCGACCCATCTAATGGAAGTAATATTTTTGTATACATATTGCTCGCCTACCTATTTTTCATGGTCAATGTAGTGCAGCTGCCTCAATAATAGAGCGTAAAATCGCAAATCTCCCCCCTCCCGGCCTCCCCCGCAAGCGGGGGAGGGGTAACCACCCCCCTCCCGTATACGGGAGGGGTTGGGGGAGGGGCGATTGAGTGGTGCCGCTACGCCATGATTTTGGGAGATTTCATGTCATTGCACAATAGCCAAGCGAATAGCACGAAGCATCTATCTGGCTAGTGGTTAGTTAAGCTAATTTTCAGAATCTTGACTTCGATGTCAAGTTGTAAAAGATTTCATTCGAACGGCGATTGATCGCCGTGCGGACGCGATACGCCGCATTTTGTCATTTGCAAGATTCTGTAGGGGCACAATGATCGGAAAACCGTCATTTCTGAATTTAAAGACACAGGGCGCTCACGCGATGCGTCCAACAATATAAATGAACTAGCTTGTCACCCCGACGCCCTTCGACAGGCTCAGGGTAAACTGCGAGGGGTCTTTGCATAACATACGCTTTTAGCCTCAATTTACGCAAAGATTTCTCGCTTTGCTGCTCATGAACTTGGATTTATCATATATCATACTTGTCATTCCGACGAGGAACGAGGAGGAATCTTTGCTTAAGATACGCTACAACTGTATGTTTTGCAAAGACCCCTCGCAGTTTACCCTGAGCTTGTCGAAGGGCGTCGGGGTGACAAGCTAGTTCATTTACGTTTTTAGACGTAGCGCATAAGCGCAAACGTCTTTAAATTTGCTCAGAAACTTAGATATATACCTATATTCAATGCGTCATCCCGATACGAAGTGAGGGATCCCTGTGGCCTAAGTTAAAGCAAACATAACACTGGCAGATCAAAACCTTGACTAACCTGACTACACTTTTACACAATCTAGGCAATAGGGATCCCTCGCTTCGCGTCGGGATGACACTTAGAGGTCATAAGTTTCTCCAACTTGTTGGACGCGAATTTTCTGAACCGCGTCTTTAAATTTGCTCAGAAACTTGAATTTATGATATATACCATCATTGTGTTGCAGCTTGAACAACCTGAAGCCCCAGCTTCGCCGCCAGTTTGTGTAAGCGTCGAATTTCCTGCTCCTGTTGCTTCTTCTCAAATTCTTCCGCCGATGCCGCTTTGAA
>CAMDWA010000134.1 GCA_945877855.1 Thermoflexus hugenholtzii JAD2
AGCGACAAGGTTGTCGGCAATTGCCCAAACACATGCACCGTTTCGGTGATGGCGGTCGAAGTGATCATCAGCAATGTGCCCCATGCAGCGGCGTAGGGGGTGCGCGTCCACAATCGCCCAAAACGAAACATACCCAAGGTCAGCATAAACAGGGCAAACGTCTGCACAATCACAAAACTCAGCCGCAAATCACCCGTGATCATGCTCACCAACGCAATAAGCTGCTGCGACAACGGCGGGTAGCTGGTTAGCGAAAAACCGGTATACCAGCGTGTATCCCAAGGGTCCCACCAATTGCGCCGCCAATGATCGGCAAAAAAGATATGCACATAGGCATCGTAGGTGGTGCGATAGGTGCCTTGTAACAGCAAACCGCCATGAAAAAGCAATACCACCCCCAACGCCACCCACACAATAACGCGCGGTGAACGATAGGCTGCAACGGATGACGATGACGACGATAATGACATGTTGCGCTTTTTCTTTTTAGGGTATTAACTGTAACGCATAATTATGATTGATATTGAAGTCTGTTGCAAGCAACAAACATAAAATTGCCATCACAAAAGCTGATAATATAACCCTATGCTGAATTTTTTGCGAATTTTTTGTGTAAGCCTATTGCTCAATTTGCTTGCACCACACCCCAGCATGGCCGCCGATGACGCATTGTTTACCATTAATGTAGACGTAGCCAATGTGCGCAATGGCCCTAGCCGCAGCAACCGCGTGGTGACAACCGCCAGCGCTGGGCAAGTGTTTTATGCCCTTGGCCGCAATGCCGATAGCGATTGGCTGCGTGTCAGCGCCGACCGCAATACCTCGCCCGATACATGGATCTTTGCTTCATTAGGCGCGTTGAGTATCGATATCGAGCGGCTACCGATTGTGGCCCAATCGCCCCCCCCAAGCACAATTGCCGCTACGGCAACGCCTACACCGATTGCGACAACAGCCCGGCCTGCCGTCGCCGCACCCGCCGCCGCAAGCTATTACCCCGCCAATGCCCCAGCAGGATTGCCCAGCCTATCGACCCGCGCCCGCCAAATTTATGCCCAAGGCCTTGCCTATGGGCGCAATGCCCAAATGTTTATGATTGCGGGCGATAGCAACTCTGAGCACCCACAATTTTTTGACCGCGTCAGTTTAGGTTGGTATGGCCTCGCCTCATACCCCAATTTGCCCAATATTTTGGCGCGTTGGGGGGCTGGGGTGCGCCGCCAAGATGCCAATAGCAGTGTATCGGTGCGGGGCGGCTTAAGCGCTGCCGAAATGGTGCTGCCATTTAACCACCCCAGTTGCGCCAGCGGTGAAAGTCGTTTCACCTGTGAATTACGTTTGTCAAATGCGAGTGTGGTGTTTATTCAATTGGGCACTGGCGATAAATTTGCGTGGCGCGAATTTGAAAATAATATGCGCAGTATGATCAACCATGCCATTGCCTACAATGTGCTGCCGGTATTGGTGACCAAGGCCGACAGCATCGAAGAATATCAGGGCGGCGCACCTAGCGGGTATATCAATGCCGTCATTCGCAAATTAGCCGCCGACTATCAATTGCCATTGCTCGATTTTTATTTGGCAACCAGCACTTTGCCCACCGTGCCCAACCCAGATCTGCCACACCGACCATTTACCCAACACGGTTTGTTAGATGAATGGGGCTATTATTTTCACCTCAGCGACCAAGCCAAATCATTGCGAGTGCTGATGACCTTGCTGACCTTAGAATCGATTGCGCGATAAGACAGAGTTGCAAGGTAGCAAAGTGGCAAAGCTGCAAAGTGGCAAAGTAGCCACTCTGCCACTTTGCAGCTTTGCCACTTTGCAACTCTGCCACTCTGCAAAAATTTGCCATTAAAATCGGCAGCACCAAGATAATTTGGTATGCTTGCCCCCCGCGACCACCATGACAGACGATAGCCACCTCTACGAAACCCTCCGCACTTCTGAAAATCAGCGTTTAATTTTTGCTGGTTTTATGGGAACTGGCAAAAGCACCGTTGGCAAAATTTGCGCTCGGCGGCTTGGCTATGAATTTATTGACCTCGATACCGAAATTGAAAGAGAAGCCGGATTAAGCATTCCGCAAATTTTTGATCGCCATAGTGAATCTTATTTTCGGGCGCTTGAAGCACGGCTGATTGAGCGAATTTTAAAACCCACCCGCACCAAAATTGTGCTGGCGACCGGTGGCGGCGCGGTTAAAGACCCCAATAACCGCCAACGCTTGCTCAACGCCGGCACCGTCATCTGTTTGACCGCCACACCCGAAACCATCATCAGACGCACCAGCGACAGCGACCGCCCATTGTTGCAAGATGCCGATGTCAAGGTCAAGGTCGAAAAACTATTGCGCGAGCGTGCCCCCATGTATCGGGCTTTGCATTATCATGTCGATACCACCCGCTTAGCGCCCGAAGAAGTAGCCGAGCGCGTACTGCGTATTTATGCCGCCGAACAAGTGCGCGTCACGGTGCGCATTCCCGATCAACCCGCATACGATATCGTCATCGGCGATGGCCTCATTGACCAATTGGGTTTTACGCTGGCTGGCAAAGGCTGGGCGGCCCCCATCGGCATCGTCACCGACTCGAATGTCGGTTGGACGTATGGCAACCGCGTACGCTCGGCCTTGGGCTTAACCGGCACTGGTTCGTTTATTCACACCATGCAGGCAGGCGAAGAAAACAAAACCCTGCGCACCGTCGAAGATATTTATGGCTCATTTGCCGCCCATAATTTTGAACGCAATAGCATGGCTTTGGCCTTGGGCGGCGGCGTGGTGGGCGATACCGCTGGTTTTGCCGCCGCCACCTTTATGCGCGGGATCGCGTTGGTGCAAGTGCCCACCACGTTGCTAGCGATGGTCGATTCAAGCATCGGTGGTAAAACGGGGGTCGATGCCCCATTTGGCAAAAACATGATTGGGGCCTTTAAACAACCTGATTTGGTGGTGATGGATTTGAGCGTGCTGCGTAGCCTGCCGCCGGTGCAAATAAGCGCTGGCATGGCCGAGGTCATTAAATCGGCCATAATCGATGGCGGCGTGTTTTGGGATGAAATTCAAGAGATTCGTTTTAAAAACACCGATGCGCGAATGCAAAACCAAGAACAGAAAGCCAAAGGCCAAACTGGCACTTGGTCGCTAGATGCCGGTTTGCTCAATTTCATCGTGCGCTCGATTGACCTAAAACGCCGTATTGTTGAAGAAGACCCTTTTGAACAAGGCCGCCGCGCCTTTCTCAATTTAGGGCATACCTTTGGGCACGGCATCGAGGCTTGGAGCAATTATCAAATTTTGCATGGTCAGGGCGTAGGCTTGGGCATGATGTGTGCCGTGACTTTGTCATATGCGATGGGTTTGTGCGAACGCAATATGATCGAACAAATGCGCGAATTATTGATCAGTGCCGGTTTGCCCACCAAATTATCACAGCTCAATGCCTCGTTACGCAGTTCAGACATTGATGCGATTTGGCATATTATGCAAAACGACAAAAAGAAACGCGGTGGCAAATTGCGCTTTATTTTGCTGCGCAAGCCGGGTGATCTCGTCATTACCAGTGATGTAGACGAAAGCGAAGTGCGTAAAGCCATTGCCGCCATTGCCTAACTTGCTGATTTCGCTCCATTCAACCAGCTATATTAGGTAGTTCCCACACATGAATATTATTCTCGATGTTGATACCGGTTACGACGACGCACTCGCCATTTTGCTGGCCACGCGCACCCCAAGTGTGAATGTGCTTGGCATTACTTGTGTGGCAGGCAACCATTACCTCGACCAAATTGTCACCAATACGCTCAAAATATTAGATGTGGCTGGTGCACCCGCCATTCCGGTAGCAGCGGGTTGTTTGACCCCCTTGATGGAAGTGGTGCGTTTACCCGACCGCCTGCATGGGGGCGATGGCATGGCCGACTTAGGGCTGCCAATCTCGCCACGCAGCACTGTGCCTTTTCATGCAGTCGAATTATTGCGCCGTTTGCTTACGGATGCCAGCCAGCCGGTCACGATTGTGGCGCTTGCGCCGATGACCAATCTGGCGGTGTTTTTGCGCATGTATCCACACTTGCAGCATAAAATTGAACGCATCGTCATCATGGGCGGGGCACACATCACCTTTGGCAACACCTCCCCCACCGCCGAATTCAACATTCGCTGCGATCCCGATGCCGCGCATATCGTCTTGAGCAGCGGCCTGCCCATCACCCTTTACCCGCTCGACCCATTTCGCCAAGTGGCGGTGCGGCAAGATGAGGCCGAGGTCATGACACACTCAGCCTCGTGGCCCACCCAAATTGCCGGTCGCATTTGCGCTTCGGTGATGAAAGTCTTTAAGCGTGATCACGCCTTTATCGGCGATGCTGGGGCCGTCGCCGTCGCCATTGACCCGACACGAGCCAACATTCAGCGTTTCCCCATTACCGTTGAGTTGAGCGGCAGCCCCGCCACCCGCGGCATGACAGTCATCGACCGCCGCAATGCCTATCAACGCGCCTCGCTCACCGAATGGTGGCACACCTCGGCCTACGAGTGTGATGTCGTGACCGAGGTAGATGCCAATTATTACAAAGCCATGTTTTTGGCGGCGTTATAGAAATACCGCCGGAGCGCCGTCAGGGATGACGGCGCTCCTAATAACGGCGCTAACCCTCAATCGTGCTGGTGTCACCCTCTGGCTCGCCCAGCGCCCGCGCCTTTAATACGCGGCGCATAATCTTGCCGCTGCGGGTTTTGGGCAACAGCGACACAATCGTCACACTTTCGGGCTTGGCAATGGGTCCCATTACCTTGCCAACATGTGCCCGCAATTCTTCGGGCAATTCGGGGCGATTCTCAACACCCATCTTTAAGATGACATAAGCGTGAATGGCGTTCCCACGCACCGGATGTGGCAAGCCGATGACGGCGGCTTCGGCCACTTGCGAATGCGACACTAAAGCACTTTCGACCTCGGCGGTGCCGAGCCGATAACCGCTGACTTTAATCACATCATCGGTGCGGCCAATCACCCACAAATAGCCATCTTCGTCGAATTTGGCGGCATCGCCGGTCAAATACCACCCCTGTTTGGCATATTTTGACCAATATTGGCTGACATAACGCTCTGGGTCACCGTAAATGGTGCGCAACATGCCGGGCCAAGGCCCCTTAATCACCAAGTTACCTTCAGCATTGGCAGCAACCGTGTTGCCCTCATCATCTACCACATCAATTTCTATGCCATGCATGGCACGGTTGCATGAGCCGGGTTTTAGCGGCAAAATCGGCAAATTTGAAATCATGGGGCGGGCGGTTTCGGTCTGCCACCAATTGTCGATGATACAGGTATCACCGCCGCCAATGACTTTATTAAACCATTCCCATGCTTCGGGGTTAAGCGGCTCACCCGCACACGCCATCAAACGCATCGAGCGCTTGTTATATTTGTTTGGCCAATCATCGCCAAAACGCATTAGGCCACGCACACCGGTGGGCGCGGTGAAAAATAGCGTCACTTTATAGCGCTCAATGATGTCCCACCAACGTCCGGGGTTGGGTATAGCAGGGCCGCCTTCATACATAATTGTGGTGATGCCATGCATGAGCGGGCCATATAGCACAATGCTATGGCCAACCACCCAACCGGCATCGCTGGTACAAAATAGGGTGTCGCCATCCTTAATATCGAGCACATTTTTGAGCGTGTGTTGCACATCAACCATATAACCGCCCAAAGTGTGTAACACCCCCTTAGGGCGGCCTGTGCTGCCACTGGTATAAATAATAAAGAAGGGCGATTCGGCATCTAACGCCACTGTCTCACATTCATCACTGGCAATCGCCATTGCGGCATCCCACCATACTTGTTTGGCCCCAGCCGGTTGGGGGCTGTTGTTGAGATGGCCCGTGCGGCGGATGGTGATAACCGTTTCAACTGAAGGACATTGCGCCACCGATTCATCGGCAATATGCTTCAATTCGACAATTTTGTTGGCGAGATAGCAGCCATCGGCAGTCACCAGCAACTTGGCTTGCGAGTCCTCAACGCGGCTCTTCAGAGCATCGACCGACAAACCGCCATACACGACGTTATGCACAATGCCCAATTTTGCACAGGCCAACATGGCAATGGCCTGCTCGGGACAACGCCCAGTGTAAATGGCAACCACGTCGCCTGTTTGCAAACCATATAGCTTAAGCACATTGGCAAATTTATTCACCTCGCGTTGCAACTCGCCATAGGTAAAGGTGCGCACCTCTTTGGGTTTTCCGGCTGCGTCACAGGGTTCGCCTTCCCAAATCAAGGCCAATTGGTCTTTGCGCCCGCCCGCCACATGGCGATCAATGGCATTTAGCACCATATTCGTTTTGCCACCCACAAACCATTTATAAAATGGGGCATCGCTGCTGTCTAAAACCTTATCCCATGGTTGATACCAATCGATCTCGGTAGATGCCTTCGCCCAATAGGCTTCGGGGTCAGCAACCGAGGCGGCATAAGTCGTGTCGTAATCTTGAATATTGGCAGTAGCGGCGGCTTTGGCATAGGGTGGACGCGCTTTGGCCGTTAAATATTGTTCAGACATGGTTGAGTTCCTTTTCGTTTTAGCTGGTAATAGGGTCACGGCATATCGCAACCCTCAATTTTTATATTTCGCACGGGTAAAAATTGAGGAAATCGGCAAAAACCTCATTTTAAAGCCGCACTCAATATCGATGCAAAGTTTATCAAATTCTAAGATTCTTTGGTAAAGCAATGATAAGGATACGGTAAAGAATGTAAAATGATTTGAGAATATGGCGTAAAACGGTATATGAGGTGAAGATATCGCCTAAAGCGCTTTAGGCGATCTTCATCCTGCCGGATGATAACCCATCATGACGACTTCTCAATCATTCGGGGTAAACCCCAAAAATGTAGTGATTTCGACAAAAACTAAGCCACACTCAGTATAGAATCGTAGTGTGTTGATCGATACTTTTTTATCAATTATTTTGCGCGTCGCATTATTTGGGGTTGGCGCATGGCTGGTCATGCGCACATTATTGAGCGCCATTCGCACATTTGTGTTGCCGCGGGCTGTATATGACACAATCGCTCGCTTTCTATTTCGCCACACACGTAATGTATTTAACTTTATATTGTTGCGCCTGCCCGATTACCGCGCCCGTGATGCCACAATGGCACTTTATGGCCCTATTTCGGTGCTGATATTGGTACCGGCTTTTTTGCTCATTTTACAGGTTGGTTTTACACTCATGTTTTATGGCGTAGGAGCAGAGAGCCTCTATGCCGCGTTTGCGATGAGCGGGTCATCATTATTTACCCTCGGCTTTGTCAGCGCGACCAATGTCGTCGAATTTACATTGGCTTTTTTAGAGGCGGCCTGTGGCACAATGATTACAGCCACGCTCATTGGCTATATCCCCACCATTTATTCGATGTTTTCAAAGCGTGAACTGTTGGTCAGCACACTTGAGGCCGGTGCAGGATCGCCACCTTGGGCTGTTACGCTCATTGAGCGTAGTTTTCGGGTGCGTGCGTTAACATCACTCTCAAATATGTGGCTTAAATGGGCAGATTGGTTTACTGAAACCGAGGAAAGTCATACTTCATTAGGGGTATTGATCTTTTTTCGTTCACAACAACCCAATCGCTCATGGGTCACTGCCGCAGGGGCCATATTAGACGCGGCGGCATTAGTGCGTTCCAGCATTGACATCCCAATCGACCCCCAAGCCGACCTGATGATTCGCAATGGCTATCTCGCGCTCAAATACATCGCAAAACCATTCGGGTTTCAATATCACCCCGCCCCGCATTTTCCGCAGCAGCCCATCAGCGTCACCCGCGCCGAATATGATGCCGCCTATACCTATCTGCAAGCAATCGGCGTGCCGAT
This sequence comes from Thermoflexus hugenholtzii JAD2, assembly GCA_945877855.1. Classification (GTDB taxonomy): domain Bacteria; phylum Chloroflexota; class Anaerolineae; order J036; family Brachytrichaceae; genus AQU-03. Next base: position 7,894 of record CAMDWA010000134.1, read on the forward strand.
GAAGCCCAATATAGACCAATGTTGGCTTGATTTTGCAGGGTGGCGCGTAAATTATGACGCGCAATTGCTCGATTTATGTGCGGTCGTCATGGCCCCCACTGCCCCTTGGTCGGCTGATCGCTGCCAAGGTCGTTCGCGTCTAACTCCGGTTTTTAAAGATGTCAATCAGGTGCAAGATTCCGAAGTAAGCGCCGATGCCAATAGCGAAGATTCTCTGCCCGATTCGGCATTGCCCAGTCGAGTTGAGTAATGCCGCTTAGAAATCGGGTTTCTTGCAGAAACCCGATTTCTGGCGCATAAATATTTATGATTTTTTTATCTCATCGCCACGATACAAGTCATTGATTTTCCTTAGATGCACCTTATAATTCACATGTCTGATTTCATATCAAATCGGCGTCAAGGAGATAAAGAAGGAAAACCAAAATGAAGAAACAAGTTTCAAGTATTGCATTATTATCTGTAATGACCGTCATGGCGGCTTGCGCAGCGCCTACTGCCGCACCCTCATCGGGCAGCGGCAGCAGCGCCGCTAGCGGCGCTTGCACAGCCGCCAAAGCCACCAAACCCATGCCCAGCGGAACCAACCGCTTGGTGATTGGCACGGGCGGCACGGGCGGCGTGTTCTATCCTTATGGCAGCGGCCTCGCACGCATTTTGCAAGAAAAAATGCCAAACACCCAAGCTACAGGTGAAGTAACCGGCGGCTCGGTAGACAACATGAAATTGCTCAAAAAAGGCGATGCCGACATTGCCATGAGCACCGTTGACTCGGCTTATGAAGCCGCGGAAGGCATTAGCGTCTATAAAGACGTAGGTAAGGTTCCCGCCTGCACCATCGCAACCCTCTATACCAGCTTTGTGCATATTGTTGCGCTTGAAGAAAGCGGCATTGCTAAAGTTGAAGATATGAAAAGCAAGCGCATTTCGGTTGGCTCGGCAGGCAGCAGCACCGAAGTGGCGGCAGATCGTGTATTAGAAGCGGCTGGTTTAGACGGCAAAAAAGACATCAAACGTGAAGCCCTCAGCGTGGCCGAAAGTGTCAATGCGATGAAAGACAAGAAGTTAGATGCATTCTTTTGGATTGGTGGTTTGCCCACCGCCGCCGTCACCGATTTGGTCAATACGCCCGGTCTCAAGGTCAAGTTTATCGACGGGGCACAATATGTAGACAAAATTGTGGCAAAGTATGGCCCGCTGTATTCAAAATTTGCACTGCCCAAGGGCGTGTATAAAGGCCTTGATCAAGATACGCCCGGTATGGGCATTGGCAACGTGTTATTGGTGAATGAAAACATGAATGAGCAATTGGCCTATAACATCACCAAGACCATTTTTGACAACTTGCCCGAAGTGCAAAAGGTTCATGCCGAAGCCAAGGGGCTGAGCTTGCAAAGCGCCGTGGTTGGCTCATCCTTGCCCTATCACCCAGGCGCAATCAAATTCTATAAAGAGAAAGGCGCTATTAAATAAATTTAAAATTTAGAATTTAAAGTGGAAAATTGGGGAGGTGAATCATGTATTTCCCCAATTTTTCATTTTTCATTTTTCATTTTTCATTTTAAATTTCAAAATGCAATCCTCTCCCCAACCCCCTCTCCCTGCCGATGGCGCTGAGCCAATCGAAGTGATTAGCGAGGCTAAAGTTACTGAGCTAATCGAAGAATTTGAAAGTGAGGCACAAACCCGTGATTTGAAGGGAAGATGGCGACTTTTTGTCGGCATTTTTGCCGGGCTATTGGCCGTTTATGCCCTGTATTGGACCCAATATAACATCGGTACTTATGTTTATCGCCCAACCTTTTTAGCCTTGGTGCTGTCACTCAGTTTTCTTATTTATCCATTTGGCAAACGTGACAAAAAAGCGCCGACCATTTTAGATATTGTCTGTGTGATCGGTTCCCTCGTCAGTTTATTTTATCTTGTTTTTAATTACGAAGCCGCCCTGCAACGGATTGTGAACCCGACCCCAATCGAAATTGTAATGGGGATTATTGCCATTTTAATGACACTTGAATCGGCTCGCCGCACGACTGGTTTGGCGTTGCCTATTATTGCGGTGGTCTTTATTCTCTACGGTTTGTTTGGCAATTTAGTCGAAGGCTTCTTTGGTCATCGCGGCTATCGTCTCGACCGTATTATTGGGCAAAATTATTTGACACTCGAAGGCTTGTTTGGCGTGCCGTTAGACGTAGCCGCCACCTTTATTGTGCTGTTTACCATTTATGGCGCAGTACTTGAATATAGCGGTGCAGGCAAATTCTTTTTAGATTGGGCATTTGCTGCCCTCGGCAAAAGCAAAAGCGGCGCTGGCCCCGGTCGCACCGTTACGATGGCTGGCTTCTTGCTCGGCACGGTCAGCGGCAGCGGCGTTGCTACCACCGTCACCTTAGGCGCATTGGCATGGCCCATGCTCAAAAAAGCTGGCTATAACAAAGAAACGGCTGGCGGCATTTTGTCGGCGGCGGGTATTGGGGCCACACTCTCGCCACCCACCTTGGGCGCAGCGGCCTTCATCATCGCCGAATACCTCAAGATCAGTTATCTCGATGTGTTGATCATGGCCATGATCCCGACAATTTTGTATTATTTGTCGTGTTTTCTCATGATCGAAGCCGACTCGCGGCGCATGGGGACCCAAGCGGTTGCAGCCCAAACCGAATCGCTTAAAGTGTTGACGCTGAAATATGGCTATCATTTCACCTCACTATTTGCGGTTGCCATTCTGATGGCAGTGGGTATGTCGGCCTATATGGCGGTATTTTGGAGCATCTTCATCGCCTTTATGCTGAGCTTTTTGCGCCCCGAAACACGCCTTAGCTCGTTACGCGCTTTGGGGATTGGGGCCGTCGTTGGTGTCATTTTGTGGTTTGGGCGCAGTGTCATTAACCCGATTCTTGACCCCATCAATATCGACATTCGCAGCGAAGCCAACGCAGCCTTTTGGGCCATGATGGTGACTGTATTAGTGGCCTGTTTTGAGGGTTGGCGGCAAAAAGGTGGTGCAGCCCCCATTCTAAAAATGCTTGAATCGGGCGGCAAAGGCACGGTGTCAATTGCCTCGACCACCGCCGTAGCAGGTGTGATTGTGTCAATCATCACCTTAACTGGCTTGGGCACCCGTTTAAGCGGCTCAATTGTGGCTTTGGCAGGCGGCAATGTGTTATTAACGGTGCTGTTTGCGGCCTTGGCGTTATGGGTGTTAGGGTTGGCCGTGCCCGTCACCGCCAGCTACATCATTGCCCGTGTCATGATCTGGCCCGCCCTCACCAAAATTGGCGTGCCAGAACCCGCCGCCGATATGTTCATTTTCTATTACGCCGTGTTGGCCGATGTCACCCCGCCAACGGCTTTGGCCCCCGCCGCCGCCGCCGCCCTGACCGGCGGCAAACCTTACCCCACCATGATGATGGCGTGGAAATATTGTTTGCCCGCCTTCCTTGTGCCGATCATGTTCACCATCAGCCCCGAAGGCGCGAGCTTGTTGTTGGTTGATGCAGCCGGCAAATTGGCACTAAGCTACAACCCTGAACTAGGCTGGGTGTTTCAGGGAAATTGGTGGTTAATCGCCCAAACCTTCATTACAAGCATTATTGCTGTTGGGGCCATTGCAATGGGTATGGGTGGATGGATATTGCGCTTAGCAGCGCCAATTGAGCGGATATTGGCCGGTGTCGGCGGCATATTGCTGCTCTATACCGACTGGCGAACCGATGTCATCGGCGGCATCATGGTTGTCGCCGCGATTGTGCTACATGTGTTGCGCACTCGCACCGAGCGGGCGGCATTGGCGTAATTTTTTTAAATACAACTTGCCGAATTCACTATCCGTGTGTCAGCTTCGCTGACACACGGATACTGGAGTTTGGCAGTTTCAGAGGTCAAAAAAAGAAAGGGAGAAAGCTAACGGAAGTAAAGTAAGGGGTATGAAAGACACAAACCAAACGCCCGTTAGCAATGAAAAGAATACCACAAAAGCAGGTAGTGAGCAGGAAGTAGGGGAAGTG
>CAMDWA010000135.1 GCA_945877855.1 Thermoflexus hugenholtzii JAD2
TCGGCCAATTTGAGCGCATTGCCAATGCGATCAGACTGCACCTCGGCGACCGATATTTTCATCAGCCGCGCCATCTCACCCGGGTGGGGGGTGATGATGATTTTTGATGATAGTGCTGACACGCTTGCACCCAATTCGGCCTGCGCTGCCCATATATTTAAGGCATCGGCATCTAACACACATCCATTTAGCTGGTTAAATTGGGCTTGGGCAAAATTAAGGGCGTGGTGTAATCGTTGTTGGGCGGCAGTGCTTTGCCCCAGCCCCGGCCCAACCAATAATGTTTTAACATTGTTTAGCCCCTCTGGGTTAGCCATTTGCTCGCAAAAAGTTGCCTCAGGGCACAACATTGCAATCGTCATTTTAATGCTGGCTGGCACACTTAGCGTTACCAGCCCCGCCCCAACCCGATAGGCCGCCTTTGCTGCCAATGCCGGTGCGCCAACATAATCATCACAACCGCCAATCACCCATACGCGCCCATGTGCGCCTTTGTTTGCATCATCACGGCGTTTGGGTAGATGGCGCTTAAGCCAATTTGTATCAAGCCTTTCGATCTGAGTATCGACATCATTATCAGCAGCGTTGTTTACGGCAATGCCAATGGGCACAACCACAATTTTGCCGCAAGCTGCGGCAGCTGGGTGACACATATGCCCGCGTTTCAAAGCATGAAAACTAAGGGTGAGGTCTGTCGTGACAGTGTATGGGTCTACTGCACCGGTATCATAATTCATACCTGTCGGGCCATCTAAGGCGATTAGAAAAGGCGCATTGGGCTGAGCACGCTGTTGCGCAACCATTTGCAATAATGACTGTAGCGCCCCACTAATCGGGCGTGCTACGCCTGTGCCTAATAAAGCATCTATAATGATATCGGCGTTGTTTAATACGCTTTTAAGGTTGGTAAGTGCCGTGTCACTTTCCCCATCAATTAAGATGATATTGCGTGTGCGCAGTGCCGCCAGACATAGCGCATTTTGGGGCGTGGATTTAAATATATAAACATAAATGTTTAAATTATGTAAATGGGCATCGTGTAGGGCGGCGGCACAGACCAGGCCGTCGCCACCGTTATTGCCGGGGCCAATTAACAACACGATGTGTTGTTTGTTTTGTGCCAATATGAGGTTTGTCATGATTTCATTGGCTGCGGCATGGCCAGCATTGTGCATCATTTGGGCGTAACTGAGGCCATTGTCATTGGCCTTGCGCTCAATATTCCGCATCTGTTCAACAGTTAGTATTTGCATTCTGAGATAATTGTATGTTCTAAAAATGTAAGCAACAGATAAGTGGTGAATATCGGTTGCAAATTAATTACCAATTTAATAATTATTTATAAAAAAGGATACGAATTATGATGAAGCGTCGTTTATTTCTCGGATGTGCAATGGTTCTTGCATTTGCTGCTTGTAGCAATGCCGCTGCTCCTCCATCATCTTCATCGCCGGGCGGGTCGCTTCCTAGCAGTGAAGATCGTGTATTTTCGCGGATGGAAGTGATACAACGCGCCAATGTTGGCACCACCGAGCCACCTTATTTTATTAAAGCCGACAAAAAATATGTTGCAACCATTAAGACCAGCAAAGGCGATATTAAAGTTGAACTAGACCAAGCTGCTGCCCCGCGCACCGTGAACAATTTTGTTTACTTAGCCAAATATGGTTTCTATGATGGCATGGTTTTTCATCGCGTAGAACCCAATTTTGTCATTCAAGGGGGCGACCCGCTTGGCACAGGCAGCGGCGGCCCGGGGTATAACTTGCCCGCCGAAATCAAATTGCCGCATGTCGATGGTGCTATTGCCATGGCCCGTTTGCCCGATGCCGCCAACCCTGAGCGCAAGTCAAGCGGTAGCCAGTTTTATATCACATTGGGGGCGCAGGCCTCTTTAGATGGGGCTTATACTGTGTTTGGTAAAACCATCTCTGGGCAAGATGTTGCGCGTAAAATCTTGAACGGCGATAAGATTGAACGGGTTGATATTAGCGAATAAATAAAAAATAGGTTTTTGCCAAAATTATCCCTCCATCTCTTCAAGAGATGGAGGGATAATTTTGGCTTTTTTATCTTGCGGGCATACCGATAGTGAGGTATGATTTTTGACCTGTGTCGCGACAAATTAACCTCATCATCGGTCTTACCATTGTGCTTATTGGCGTCGTGCTGGTGCGGCTGCCGTTTTTTTTCTACTATCCATTACCCGTTGTTGGCCCCGATTCATACGGTTATTACACCGAAATCGCCAACCTCGAAGCCGGGCTTTGGCCTTCGTTTGGCTTAAGAACCCCGGGTTATATTTTGCTGGTATGGTTTATTCGCAAAATAACCCACGATGCTTTGTTTGTGGTGTTTGTGCAGGTTGCCATCACCACACTTACAGCCATTGGCATTCCCATTGTCATGGCGACTTATCAGCCACGCTTGGTATTACCCCTTAGTTTGGCGCTGGTGGTGTATTTCACCGCCCCCATGTTTGTATTGTGGGATATTGCTTTGTTGACGGATGGGGTGTATGTTTGTGCCATGATGTGGGCCTTGACCGGTTTGTATATTGGTATTGCCAATCGCCATCGACATTATGCCGCATTGGGGTCGTTTATGGCTGGGTGGGCCATTTATGTGCGCCCCAATGGGGCTTTTCTCATTGGGGTGTTTTTGTTGGCGGCAGGATGGGCCTTGTGGCGTTATCGCAATTTGTGGTTGCCATTTGCTTTGTTGGCCCCACTTTTGGCCATGCTCGGTGGCTTGTTTTTTTATAATAGCCGCAGCACCGGCATCACTGGGTTTTCGTGCTTGCAAGAATCAAAATTGACCGCGTGGAGTTCAGTCTCGGTCGATCCTGACCCCTCATTTCCCGCCGCCGTTAATGCCGCCCTTGAGACCCGTAACCGTTTGATTAGCCCCAATGACCGCGATGTGGTGTTCAATTCATGGGATCTGTATGCCTTTTCACGCGCATTTAACAATATTGCCGATATTGCCCATCCAGCACTTCGCACGGCTATGGGGGCCGATGACCCCGATTGCGCCAAATCACTTGTCAATAGCGCCGCAGTTCAAAACCAAATCAACAAAATTGGCTTGCAACAGCACCCGCTGATTTATGTAAAGTTCTTCTTGTCCATTGCTCGTGATTATTTGCTGGCCACCGGCTCAACCATTTGGGGCGATCTATATTCGTGGGTGCCAGCCATGCAATATCGTGATACCTTTGTCGAAAAGACCCCGACAGTGGCGCGGTTGCAATCACTGGGCGACTTTTATCAGCCTGCCCAACCCATTGGCTATAGCTTCTATCAAGACAAGGCTGGTATAACCCAAGTAAAAGCGCCCGAAAGTGGCTTGACCGCTATCGCCATTGCCTATTTTCAAGTGCGCGATGCGCTATTTCAACGATTCCGCTGGACTGCGGTCTATGCATTGGCAATATTGATTGGGTTATTTGTGTTTGTGCGTAGTCGTGGGCGCTCGGCGCATGCTTTTGTCGGGCTGCTGCTGGTGATGTGTGTCATCGGCAACCTGATTATCTGCGCCTTCGGCGTGTCACATGCCGACAAGCGTTACGTTTACTCCACCGAATTTGTGATGTATGCTTTAATGGCGTGTGTGCCTTTGTTGTGGTCGCGTGGGCGGCGAGGCTGATCTATATCGAAGTAGCCAAAATCATACATGCTATCTCCGACAGAGATAGCATGTGTGATTTTGGTACTACATTTTTTCAATTCGCAAATTTGATTAATTCTGCAAATTCTCAAAAATGCCGGTCGCGCCCATGCCGCCACCGATGCACATGGTCACCATGCCATAGCGCCCGCCGCGACGTTTAAATTCGTTTAGCATCATGACAGTGAGCTTGGCGCCGCTACAGCCCAGCGGGTGGCCGAGCGCAATCGCACCGCCATTCACATTCACCTTGTTGATGTCTATGCCAATGGTTTTGACGATGGCCAAGGCTTGCGCGGCAAAAGCTTCGTTTAGCTCAAACAAATCAATTTGGTCGAGCGTAAGCCCAGCCAATTTTAGGGCTTTGGGGATGGACACAATCGGGCCGATGCCCATTACTTCGGGGCGCACGCCGCCGACGGCAAAACTGACAAAGCGCATCAATGGCTTTAGCCCTAGCGCGTCGGCCTTGTCGCGGCTCATCACCACAACCGCAGCCGCGCCGTCGTTCATTTGGCTCGCATTGCCTGCCGTGACGGTGCCCATTGCGTGAAAAATTGGCTTGAGTTTTGCTAACCCTTCTATGCTGGTATCAGGCCGCACTCCTTCGTCGCTGTCAAAGACGAAGGATTTGGTTGCAGGTGTGTTATTCGCGCCCATTTCGGTGATCTTGACTGGCACAGGGGTAATTTCATCCTTGAAATAACCCGCTTTAATGGCCGCCGCAGCGCGGCTATGCGAGCGATAGGCAAATTCGTCTTGCTCGGCGCGGCTGACCTTATATTCCAGCGCCACTTGCTCGGCGGTCAACCCCATCGGCATATACACCTCTGGGTTTAGTTCGACTAATTCTGGGTTGGGCGAGAAATAATTGCCGCTCATGCTCACCATGCTCATGCTTTCGGCCCCGCCAGCCACAATCGCCTCGCCCATACCGCTCATAATTTGTTGGGCGGCCAACGCAATGGTTTGCAAGCCCGATGAGCAAAATCGGTTGACGGTTTGACCGGGCACGTCGTAAGGCAGGCCGGCCCGAATGGCGGCAATCCGCCCCATGTTCAACCCTTGCGCCGCCTCTGGCATGGCGCAACCGAGAATGACATCATCAATTTCCTTGACATCTAACCCGGGTGCACGTTCAATCGCTGCCTTGATGGCGATGCCCGCCAAATCATCTGGCCGCGTTGTGCGCAAACTACCCTTAATTGCTTTTCCAACAGCGGTTCTTGCGCCGCTGACAATAACTGCTTCTTTCATAATAATCTCCTGTTTGAGTGCTAAGTGTAAAGTGCAAAGTAAAAAGTAAAAAGTGGAAAGTGGAAAGTGGAAAGTGCAAATCGTTGTTTTACTTCCTACTTTTCACTTTTCACTTTTTACTTAAGGGATGAGTGTAATCCTTTTATAATGCGTGATACTTCTTCGGCAAGCAGCAAGAGTTTTTGAAATTTCTCTTGATCAAGATACCCTATGTCATGGGCGACATACAATTGTGTTCGGACTTCGCCACATGATCCTTTCGCAATATCTAAAAAACGTCGAAATTCGATTGTTCCACCACGTTCAAACCCTTCGGCAATATTGGACATGATCGAAACAGCGGCCCGTTGAATTTGAGTGCATAACCCAAAGTCTTTTGAAAAAGCCATTTCTCGTGTTATCAAATAAACTTCTTGAGTCAGTATTCGAGCTTTTTGCCAAGCAATTAAATCTTCAAATCGCTTAATATTACTCATCACTTCTCGCCTTCACTTTCTACTTTTTACTTTCCACTTTCCACTTTTCACTTTTCACTAATTCCTAAGCGGTTTTCCATTCTTGAGCAAATATGCGATTCGGTCTTGTGTCTTTTGTTCGGTGAGGAGCGATAACGCGGCCTCGCGTTCGAGGTCGAGGATGTATTCCTCGGTCACCCAAGTTGGCGCGGTGAGGTCGCCGCCACAGAGCACATGGGCCAGCTTTTTGGCGATCTTGGCATCGTGGGCGCTGGCGAATTTGCCCCAGCGCAGTTGCTCAATTGCCATGCCCATGATGGCTTTGCCACGGCTGCCGATGGCATAAATGCTCTTTACGTTACGGTCGGGGGCAGTGTAGCCCTCGTTCGCCATGTCGAGCGCCACTTGTTTGGCGTAACCAATCAAATGCTCGTCGTTGGGTAACACAATATCGCTATCGGTGAGGAAGCCGAGTGTGCGCGTCTGGGCGCCGCTTTCGCTCACTTTGGCAAGGCCGATGGTCTCGAACACCTTTTGCAAATAGGCAATCGCATCAACGCGGTCATCGCTCATGTGCGGTGATACGTTGCGGCGCAACAATTCTTTGCAGCCACCCCAGCCCGGAATGATGCCAACGCCGACTTCGACCAGACCCATATACGTCTCGGCGGCAGCCACAATCTTTGATGCGATCAAGACCCATTCAACCCCGCCACCCAGTACGCGCTGGCGCGGCGCTGCCACGACCGGCTTGGGTGCAAAGCGGATGTCGAGCATGGTCATTTGCATGTCTTTTGCCATCTTGTCGAGTCGCTTCATATCGCCCATACCCATGATAAACATGCCGATATTGGCCCCCAAGCAAAAATCTTTGCCTTGATTGGCGATGACCATGCCATGCCATTTGTCCTTGTGCAGCTCATCGAGTGCGGCTTTGGCAATGTCGAATATATACGGGTCAACGGTATTGCCCTTGCTGTGAAACTCAAGCCCAAGCACGCCGTCGCCCAAATCACGCAAACTGGCGCTGGCATTGCGCTTGACTTCGGCACATTCGCTCAGTGTCAATGCATATTTGTGGCGTTGAATGGGGGCAAAGCCATGAGCCATGGGCTTTGAGCCTTGAGCCGCATTTGCGTTTGGCGTGTAAACACCTATGCTCTTGATCCCATCAAACTTGTAGAATGACTCAACCCCGCTGGCGAGCATATCTTCAACCCATTGTGGCACGGCGATCTCACGATCCTTCATCATTTGTACCCCACGCTTTACGCCAATGGCATCCCAAACTTTAAACGGTCCCATTTCGTTGGCAAAACCCAGTTCAATGGCGCGGTCAATGGCATCGGGCGAATCAGCTATTTCAGGGATGCGGCGGGCGGCATACGCCAACACTGGCAAGGTGGTCTCGATGATGTATTGCCCGCCGCGATCATCTTGCCAACGGTCGTTATTAAAAATCTCATGGAAGCGGGCCGGCAATTCCATCTCCTTTGTCTCGCCAATCACAGCAAAACGCGGTTTGGTCGGCGGCTCGTAGGCCATTGTTTGCAAATTGAGTGCCCAAAATTCCTTGCTCTTGTCTTCTTTGATGACTGTTTTGTAAAAACCTTGATTGGTTTTGTTACCCAGCCATTTATTTTCGATCATCTTCTTCATTAATTCGGGCAATTTGAAGATATCGCGGCTTTCGTCGTTTGGCACAAGGTCGTATAAATTGGCCGATACGTGCCCCGCGATATCGTTGCCTACGATGTCACTTAGGCGGAAAGTGCCGCTCTTGGGCAAGCCGATGATGGGGCCGGTCAGCGCGTCTACTTCTTCGACCGTGTATTGGTTGTCAATAGCCGCCATCATGCGATATTGCCCGACAAACGAGCCAATGCGATTGCCGATGAAGTTGGGTGTGTCTTTGCAGATGACCGTGCTCTTGCCGAGCACCGTTTCGGCAAATTCAACCATCGTAGCCACGACTTCAGGCAATGTGTCTTGCGTGGGGATCACTTCGAGCAATTTTAGATAGCGCGGTGGGTTGAAGAAGTGTGTGCCGAGCAAATGTTGGCGAAATTCATCGCTACGGCCTGCGCCAATGGCATTAATGGGGATGCCCGATGTGTTTGAGGTGACAATGCTGCCGGGTTTGCGGCGGCTTTCGATCTTCTCCATCAGCGCTTGTTTTGGCGCTAGTTGCTCAATAATGACTTCGATTACCCAATCCGCAGCGCGGATTGCATCCAAATCATCTTCGAGGTTGCCCAGTTTTACACGTCCGGGCGCATCTGCCGACATAATCGGCGATGGCTTAAGCTTAAGTTGTTTGTCCCACAATGCCTTCACAATGGCGTTTTTATCGCCTTTCGGGTCATTTGGGGCCGCGATGTCGAGCAGCGTTACTTGCAGCCCAACATTTGCGCAGTGGGCCGCGATACCGCCGCCCATCGTTCCTGCGCCGATAACGACGACTTTTTGTATGTTCATGTGTTTATGGAGAGCCAAGAGCTAAGAACCAAGAACCAAGAATCAAGATTGAAGACATAAGCACGAATAGATTAGCTTGTCTTGCACTTCATGAATCTTACATCTTGATTCTTAGTTCTTAGCTCTTGGCTCTTTCTTCTCAACTCTTTCCCAATGTTTTTGTTAATCCAACAATCATTGCAATAATTTCACGGGTTTCAGTTTGCAATTCCAAAGAAACTTCGTCGGTGATATAGGTAAGCCGTCGTGAAATCTCAATGGTTGTTAAAACCTCATATCCTGATCTTAATGCAATTTCTAAAAAACGACAAAACTCTTTGTTTGACGAATTACCCGAGCCTTCAGCAATATTTAACGGAATTGACGTTGCTGAGCGTCTCATTTGGCTGATTAACCCATATCGCTCATCTGGCGGCAAATTTGCACTTACTTGATAAACCCTGACAACCAAGTCCATTGCCCGTTGCCATACTTTCAGATTTTTATATTTATGCATTTTCTACCCTACCTCAATTTTGCGTCTTACTTATCCGTTCTTGATTCTTATTTCTTGATTCTTAGTTCTTAGTTCTTGCTTCTTGCTTCTTCCTTCTTAAACAAACGCCTGCACCCCCGTAATCTCGCGCCCGACGACGAGCGTGTTGACTTCATTTGTGCCTTCGTAACTATAAACTGCTTCTGAGTCGGCAAAATGTCGCGCTACGTGGTTGTCGATCAAAATGCCATTGCCGCCCATAATTTCACGCGCCAATGCCACAATGCCACGCGCTTTGCTGGCGTTATTCATTTTTGCCAATGAGGCTTGCGCGTCGGTTAATTGGCCTTGATCGGCCAAGACACTCAAGCGCCATGTCATTATTTTCATTGCTTCTAAATCAGCCAACATGCGCACCAGCTTATCTTGAATCATTTGAAAACCGGCAATACTACGACCCCATTGTTGGCGTTGCTTCGCATAGGCAAGTGCATATTCATACGCTGCTTGGGCATTGCCGATAGCGCCCCATGCCACACCCAAGCGCGTTGCCACCAATACCCGTGCTAAATCTTTAAACGAGCGGCAATTTGCCAGTTTGTTACTGATTGGCACAATACAATTTTCGAGTTTAATATCGGCGTTGGGTAGGGCACGCAGGGCTAGTTTGTGTTGCATTTTTGTCGCAGTAAAGCCGGGTGTGCCTTTCTCGACCAAGAAGCCGCTGATTTGACCAGTTTGGTCGTCTTGGGCATAAATAACCACGACATCGGCGAAGGTCGCGCCGCCAATCCAACGCTTGGCCCCATTCAACACATAAAAATCACCATCTTTGCGGGCGATGGTTTGAATGGTCGAGGCCGCGCTGCCGACGTTTGGCTCGGTTAGGCCAAATGCACCGAATTTCTCCATCTTCGCCATTGAGGGTAGCCACTGCTGCTTTTGCGCTTCGCTGCCGAGAAAAGCAATTGAATACATCGCCAAGCCAGAATGCACCCCAAACAGGGTCGATACCGAGCCATCGCCGCGGGTCAACTCCATCGACATTAGCCCAGCCGCTACCGCGCTCATGCCCGGGCAGCCATACCCCTTAATTGTGCCACCCGCAAAATTGAGCGCTGCTAATTTGGGTAATAACTCAAAAGGGGTTTCATCGCGTTCCCAATAATCGGCGATGATTGGGCGAATTTCGCGTTCGGCAAAATCGCGGGCTTTGTCGCGTAGGTCGCGTTCATCTTGGGTTAGCAATCCATCTAAATTGCAAAAATCGTGCGCTGGATTAATAGGATTTTGGATTTTAGTGTTTAGAGTTTGGATTGGGAGGTCAAGATTGGCAGTGTTTGAATTGCTGTTGTTTGACAATAGGCGTTTGAATTTTAAAGTTGACATTTTTTAGAATAAAGTGGAAAGTGCAACGTGCAAAGTGGAAAGTGCAAAGTAGAAAGTGAAAAGCGCAAACTTGACAAATTTCAGATCCTTACTTTTTACTTTTTACTTTGCACTTTCCACTTCTTTTACAGACTTTTTTTTGTTCGCCATGCCTCAAGTTGATCTTCGATGGCACGCAGGGCGAGGGCAGCGGCGACTTTTTTGCCGCCGATAATTTGTTTGGCGAGGGCTAATGAGGCAAGCCCGTGCAGTAAGGCTCGCAAGATTTGCACAGCATCGTTGAGGGCGCTGGCATTTTGCACCTGAATGCCTTCAGCACATGCCCAGTCTTCGAGTGCGGTTTGTGCCTCATTAGTCAGCGCCTGAGCTTCAGTATGATAACTGTTTGTTTCCAGCACCACGCCACTTAAACCATGCATCACTTCATACAGTTCACGGTGTTGCCATGCAAAATTGCAATAGGCTTGCGCGCCATCGAGCACGGCACGGGTGGGGGTGGGGGCATTTTTGCGGGCCTGTTGTAGCACTGCCAATAATTGACGATACCCCTCACGGTTTAGTTCGGCAAGTAACGCGGCTTTGTTTTCAAAATATTCATACAAAGTCGGCAGGCTATACTCAATTTTTTCGGCTACTTTGCGTGTGGTGACGGCCTGCCAGCCTTCTTTTGCTGCAATGGCTTGGGTGGCATCAAGAATAGCTTGGCGTAGTTGAATTTTTTCGCGTTCCCGTCTGGTTAGTATCGGGGTTTCGACAATTTCTAACATTGTTAGAAATTGTAGCACAAATAAGGAGTGGTGGCTAAAAAGATATAATTAGGACTTACGCGAATCAAAAAATTTCACCACCAAGAACACAAAGATCGAAAAGAAAAGATATGAAATTGGATTAATCTTTGAGGTCTTTGCGTTCTTTGTAGTAAAAAAGTTAAGTTGTGTGTAAGCCCTAATAATGTCGAAATGAAAATATGAGCTTTGATCGCGTGAGCGTGAGGCGATTACCGTCCCACAAATGCCAAAATCGTATTGGGATGTTGGTCGGTGACCAACAAAAAGCCGCGCTGATCGAGCATGGCGATGCCCTCCCAGTTGCGCGATTGGCCATCGTCGGCCAGTTTTAACACAATCGGGGCACGATCGGTCAACACAACGCCGCTAGGGGTGAGTTGTAATTCGAGTAAGCGCTCGACGGCTTGGCTTTTGGCGTGGGTTGGCCCTAGCCCATATTTGCTGGTAATCGGGTCTTTGGCTGGCTGCAATTTGGCAACATCGCCCGGAAACATATAGTTAATCACCCAAAATTTGCCGTTGGCATCCATTGGGGTGGCATCATTGATGCGATATTCGATATTGGGGAAGGGGATAGATGGCTGCGGTGTTAAACCAGTGGTCAGCTCAAACACATGGGCCTTGGGTTTGGGGTTGACATTGCTGCCATTGGCTTCGTAGAGGGTAAGGATGCGGTCGCTGCCAGCCACGATGGCTTCATCTGTGCTATTGCTCAACTCAGCTTGTGGCTCAATTCGCAATTTTTGGCTGCTTAGGCGAATGCGGCTGAGATTGGGGGCAACTGTGCCTTCGACCAAATAGCCCAACATTTTGCTCGACACCAGCGAGGGTTTTGACTCGACGGTTAAAAAGACGCGCTCGCCGACAAAGGCGATGGCCTCGAACCCTTCGAAGCCCGGGATGCTAGTCGAAAGACCGGCATCTGAAAACGGGATGGGTTTGGCGAGGAGTGGGTTTGTGTTTTGACCGGCTAAATAGGCATTGATATCGCTTTTGGCGATGGCAAAGAGGCTGTCGTTAAAGCGGCTGGGGTATTGGGGCAGTAAAATAAGTTGATCGCCATACCACGCCATCCCTGATATTTCGGCATTGGGTTTGTTGAGCGGGGCGGCAAGGGGGATGATGTGGATCGGCTGTTCGGTGGCGGTGGCGGGTGCGAGCCGACTGGGCGTGGGAGTAGGCAATTTTGGTATTGCCGCGCACGCAATCAGGGTTAGGCTGTAT
>CAMDWA010000136.1 GCA_945877855.1 Thermoflexus hugenholtzii JAD2
GGGTAAGGTATTTCTTGCATCAGGTCGGGGTTGTGGGCAATGACAATATGGCTCTCGGCGGCGTTTGGGTTGGCGGCGGCAAATGCTTGCTCAATGTCATACTCATCGACCCACAATTCACCAATACCAGTGATGCGTAAGCCCGCGGCGATGGCGATTGATTCATTATGTAAAACGCGAATATTTAAGGTGGGGAGTAGCGCTTTAAGTTCATCTTTGCGCGGGGTGCGATCGTGCAAGCCGTGATCGTGATTACCCAACACGGCAAAGACGCCCAACCGCGCCCGTAAATTTTGGAGCGGATACAGCAAATCGCTTAACCGCAAATGGGCGGGGGGATGCCCATAAAAATCACCGCCATATAAAATGAGGTCGGGGGTATGGGCGTTGATGGCGTTTACGACATGGCTGGCCCAGTTTGCGCGTTTGAATCGCCCGACATGTAAATCGGAAAAATAAGCGACGGTATAGGCTGGGGCGGCATTGGCAGCTTTTTGCCCAATTTGCAAACGCCGCACCTGCAATTGTTGGGGTGCAATAAATCGTGCATAAATTCCGATGGCGGCGCACAACTCTACACCCAATGCAAGTGCCGCCCAAAGCCATTGCCCACGCCACGCCGCAATCACCATCCCCAACACTGCCACCATGCCTACGGGCAGCGATGCCATAAAAATAAGGTCTATTAAACGTTCAATATTTGGGTAAACGAAATCTGTAATAAATTTTGGTGGGCGCATGAAGAAAAGGGGGAAGGGTGAAGGATGAAGGATGAAGGATTAGGGATGAAGGATTGGGGATTAAAGATAACAGCATGTGTTGGCAAGCTCATGGCTCAAAGCTAATCCCTAATCCTCAATCCTTCTAGCCACGCTTCCGCCGCGTTCATAATTAAATCGCATGAGGGGTCTTTGAGGTCAGAATAAAGGCCGGTGTCGTCGCCAGCGATGACAGCCAACCGGCGTTTTAGCTCGGCATAGGTTGCAGCTTGTTTGGGGTGCGCCCGCAGATAATCGCGAAATAATATTGGATAGCGCTGGTTGGGGTTGCCAGCAATCCGCACATGAATATTGGTGGCGCGTTGACCTTCAGCCTCACGAAAGAGGCGTTTTTGCCAGGCTTGGGCTGGGTGCGTGTCATCAGGTGGTTGATGATCGGCTTGAATATGGGGGCGATAAACATAACCGAGGGCCGTCAGCGCTGCAATCAAGCGTGAGTCGGTTTCAGCCGATAAATCGGCCACTGTAATTTGAATATCGATGCGGTCTTTGGCCGCCAAGCGCGGCACTGAGGTCGAGCCGATATGGTCAATGCTTATGGCAAGATCACCTAATGCCAGACGTAGCCGTTGTTTAATTTCGGCAAATTCTTGCAGCCAACTTGGCTTGTAATCAACAATTTCGATCATAACGCCCCATATTATCACTGGCGCTATAAATTTTAGAAGAAAGTTTCACGCAAAGACGCAAAGGCGCAAAGATTAAAAAAATTCTTCGCGCCTTTGCGTCTTTGCGTGAAACTTTTTATGTTTTATGCATACAACCACAACGCATCTAAACCACGCAAGGCCACATCATGCCGCCAATGCAAAGGCCGCGAGACATCTCGTTTTAAATTGGGACAATGTGCCAACAATGCCGCCAAAACCAGCGGGGCCTCGAGCCGCGCCAGTGGCGCACCAAGACAAAAATGCACACCAAAGCCAAAGGCGATGTGTTTATTGGCTTTGCGGGTGACATCTAATTGATTGGGGTCGGCAAAATGGGCCGGGTCGCGGTTGGCCGCGCCCAACAGGCCAATAATTTTTTGCCCAGCCCGCAGATTGCGCCCATCGATGACACAGTCTTGGGTGATACGGCGTGAGCTACGTTGAACCGAGGTGTCATATCGCAATAATTCTTCAAAGGCAGCAGGGATAAGATTAGGGCGTTCGCGCAACAATTGCAATTGCTCAGGATGCCGCAACAAGGTCAACAAACCATTCGTCAAAGCGTGGGTAGTGGTTTCGTGCCCGGCCACAAACAGAGTGACACAGGTCGAAATCAATTCATCTTCGCTCAGGGCATCGCCCAAATCGCGGGCCGCAATCATGGCGCTCAGCACATCATTTTGGGGGTGGCGGCGATGTTGGGCAATGAGATCAGCCAAATAAGCCCGAAAATCGGCTAGCCCTGCTTGTGTCGCCAAAATAACATCTGGGTCGGGGCGGCTGGCGCGGGCATGTAAATTATTCACATCGACCGCCCATTTGCGCAACAAATGATGATCATCGGCAGGCGCACCCAACATTTCAGCGATCACAATCGCCGGCAATGGATAGGCAATTTCGGCCATAAAATCGAATGGTTGAGGCGAGTTTGACAGCGCTTGCGCGATTAAGCGCTCGGTCAGCGCTGCGACTTTGGGCCGCAATGATTCAATCATCACTGGCGTAAATGACTTGCTCACCAAGGCCCGCAACCGCGTATGATCGGGTGGGTCTGAGTGCGTAATGCCAACACTATAATGCTGCCGCAATAACCCAACTTGGCTGCGGGCCGGTTCGGGCAATTCATCGAGCAGCGCCCCCACCCGCCCATGCGATGAAAAAACAAGCGGCTGCCGTAAATGTGCCGCAATGTCATCATAGCGCGTCAATAGCCATGCGTTCCAAACATTGCTCCAATACACCGGCGCGTTTTCGCGCAGTTTTTGGTAAATGGGGTATGGGTTAGCAAAAAAATCATCGCTCGATAAATCACGATCAAATGCACCATCATTTATGCTCATACAATGTATTATGCCTGCATAACGTATCGCAACGCTAAATCGTCGGTTAATCGACATCATATCGTAATTGATCAGGTTTCTTTATTTCAATAATTTTCCGTTAAAATAATCCATATCGTTTTTGTTTTTATCATCAAGATCTTATCTTTTAAAGAATTGGGGGCTTAACCAAAAAACGTAATATCGAAATCACTTTAGCGCAAATTCATATAAAGATAAAGAGCCGATTTCACTATCTACCTCCCACAGCTACGCTGTGGGAGGTAGATAGTGAAATCGGCAGAACCTTTCATCAACTCAGAATCTGCTCTAATATGAGTAACACGGGCAATAAATATGTTCACACGGCGTAAATTTTTCAAACTTGGTGCAATCACAAGTGCCACTATCGCAGCCAATGCAATTGGGCTGCAACGGGCCGCAGCCTACCCAATCGATGGAGAATCGAATCAAGGCCCAACCGACATTACCGCCGATGGCACACCCATTCGCCCTGGGTTTCATTACGATCGCCGTTGGCGCTTGAGTGTTGGGCTAGATCCCGCTCCGCGCCCATTTGGGCGTATTTATGGCTATAGCGTTATTATGGATCGCCCCTCGGTGCGTTCACGCGTGATGGGCTATTATTCGTGGAACGAGGTCGTGCCAATTTATGGGCAAGCATTGTCAGATGAAAGCCCATCCAGTTATAACAAGATTTGGTATCGCACCGATGAGGGCTTTATCCATTCTGCCCAATGCCACCCGTGTGACGATATTCCCAATGAAGCAAGCATTGATATGCCCAAAGAGGGTTTTTGGGCCGAAATAACTGTGCCGAGCGCATTTGCGCGGGTGCAGCCCAATAAAAATGCATGGGCGATTTATACCTATTACTACGGCTCTACATTTAAAGTGATTGCGGCTGAACGTGACAAGGAAGGGCAGTTGTGGTATCAGATCGACGATGAATTAAAGGGCAAACTGTTTTTTGTGCGTGCCGAGGCATTAAGGCCAATTGATGCAAGCGAGATCGAGCCACTTTCGCCAGAAGTGCCATTAAGCAACAAACGAATTGAGGTTGATTTGCGCACCCAATCGACCACCGCCTATGAATATGACAAACCGGTGTTTACGGCGCGTTGTGCCACAGGTGCTAAATTTTATAAACCTGATGGCACGGAAAAAGACTTTTTAACCACGCCCGGGGCCTATAACGTCTATCTTAAATATTTATCGCAACATATGGAAGGTGGCACCAAGGAAGAAGATGATTATTACGATCTGCCGGGCATCGGCTGGGTATCGTATTTCACTGGCAGCGGCATAGCCTTTCACTCGGCTTATTGGCACAACGACTTTGGTTTGCCCCGTAGTCATGGCTGTGTAAATTTGCTGCCCGATGCGGCCAAATGGATTTGGCGTTGGACCTTGCCGGTCGCCCAAACCGATAAGCGCTTTACCAAGTTAGATAATTGGCGGGAGGGTACCGCTGTCCGGGTGTTTTACAGCAAGGCATAATGTAAAACCTCGCCTCATTGTTTTTAAAGTCAGGCATCAATTACACAAAACACCTTGCAAAATGCATTTTGCAAGGTGTTTTGTGTAATGAGCGAAAACCCTAGAACAGGCTTTTGGGCGTTATTTGCCTTCTTTTTTAATTTTCTTTTCTGCCCGTTTTTCTTTTTGGGTCTTTAGTGGTTTTCGTTTTTCTTCTTTTTTAGCGTTTTGTCCTTTAGCCATCGTTTTACTCCTATTATTTTTTTATTTGTGATCCCTTCTATATCTTCTCAATCATGAGTGTGATACAACCACGTTCTATCCTTTACAGATATAAAAAGATCGTGATTTTGACATAATGCCTTTTTAAATAATCACTTTTTATCGAGAAGATACTGTTTACGCTGCAAAATGCAAATAGCAATATGACACATCATACCGCTATTTTCCTAGCACAAATTCCTCAATGCTAAAAGGCCGATTTCACTAACGATGTCCCAAAGCATAGCTTTGGGACATCGTTAGTGAAATCGGCAACATATTTAGGTTTATTCAGAACGACGACGTAGCGGTTTACGCCGTTCTTGTCTTTCTTCAGGCGATATATTAGATGCATTTGACCCTGAAGCCTGAGGCTGATCTGGCCCTCGCTCATCTCGCCTTTGCCCACGCCCCGCATCTGGCCCCCTTTCATTGCGTGCACGAGGCTCGCGGTTACGATCACTGCGATTGCGATCATTTGCCCCACGATCATTGTCACGATTACTTTGCGGGCGCTTATTGCCTTCACGCTCACCACGCGCCCGCGTATCTCGCGGGGGCAATGGTTCTAAGCCAAGCTCTTCGGCCATGCTCACCACCTCAATTTCTTCATTACCATCGGCAATGGTGTTTTTGGGCGGTTGGCGCTCTGGCTCTGATCTTCGCTCTGGCATCGGCTTACGTTCAGGTGGCGGACGGCGCTCTGGGCGGGGCGTGGGCGGTTTGGGCGCTTTGGGTTCAATGGCGCTTAACGAATCTTGCTGGATTTGAATTTCGGTCTTGTCTTTGGCCGATTTATCGCGCCCACAATCGCAACCGCCCCCTTCATGTTTGTCACATTTGCCACTGATGGCTTTTTCTTGCAATCGTTGATATTCTTCTAAAGGCACCAATTGCTCACGATGAAAGACAACCTCGCGGCGAATTTCGCCATCAGTTAATTGCACTTTTACCGAATCACGCAAAGACAAAAGCTCAATCACCTTGCCAACACCTTGGGGGGTGCCAATCATCGACTTGAGTTTCGGCAAATAACGACGCGCCTCAACATATTGTTCATATTCATAAATTAAACAACAACGCAAGCGCCCACACATGCCGGTAATATCGGTGGGGTTTAAGCTAATATTTTGCTCTTTAGCATGTTTAATCGAGATTGGGCTAAATTCACTGAGAAATTTTGAGCAACAGCGTTCTTCGACCCCACAAGCCCCCATGCCGCCCAAAATTTTGGCGACTTCGCGTGGGCCAATTTGCCGTAACTCGACCCGCGCTTGATACAAATGGCTCATGGCCTCATGCAATTCGCGCACATCAACTTCGACATTATCTTCGATGGTTGAAAAGTTAAAAGTTAAGGTTTGCCCATCAAAACTGTAGTCGGCCTTGACGATTTTAATCGGTAATTGTAGCGCCGAGGCTTCGGCTCGGCAGGCAATCATGGCCTCTAACTCTTTATTCTCATAATAATGGCGGGTCGCCATATCGCGCCCTGTCGCGCGGCGTTCGATGCGGCGAAAAGCCATTGAACCTTTATCTTTTGGGGGCTTTAAGGTGGCAATTTGGGCCATTTGTTTGCCACGTGCCGTTTCAACAATCACCCAATCATTCACTTTTAGGCCATCAAAGCCATCGGTGCGGTAATGGTAAATTTTACTAATAGGCTGAAAGCGCACACCGGCAAAAGCGTCATCCTGTTTTAACTCAAGGGGAATCACTTCGCCAGTCCATTCTGGCAAATCAAAAATAGAAATATCTTTGAGGGGCGCTGGTGGCTCAGCGGGTTGTGTCATTACGGGTAATGGCGTAAGGTCTGTCATTAGGGATTAGAAATTGTAACAATAAAATTTGCAAGCGTTATTAACGCACTTTGTTGGCAATAGGTTGCTCATCGGGCCAGCGTTCATCGGGCAATTCGCCTTTTGTTTGGGCATAGCGAATCCAATCCCCCGACTCAATTTGATGAATACAATCAAAATAATGCGGGTTAACTTCATAAACTTCAGCCATGATTATGCTGGCATCATGAAGCTGGACGCGAATGGGTTTGCGCCAATAATAGCTGCCATTCCAATCATTGGCATCATAGCGCTCAATATCATCCATCGTTGTGATCATATCTGTTGTTACGCGATAAACCTCACCGACAACAACCCCGCCGTCATCTAATCGCACTCCCGGGTATGCGCCAAAATCAAACAAACTGCCGCGTATTGTGCCATCACCCACCCATTCAGCCGCCGAAAATAATAAAGGGATTGGGCGTGAGCCATCGCGCCGCAAGGTTCCATAAACAAAAATAAGCGCCATAACTATGCTTAAGAAATCGGGTTTCTTTCAGAAACCCGATTTCTTGCCAATTGCACTATATCTCTGGCCTATGGGCCAGAAATATAGTGCAATTGGCAAAAACCTCAGGAACAATTTAATTAATAATCGAAATGGGAATAAACCCACCGCTTTGGAAATTTAAGACGCTGACACGAGCCGCGACTTGGCGGGCAATTTCGCCAAAACGCTTGGCCGTTTCAGAGGTTGGGTCGGCGATAACGACTGGTCGCCCACTATCGCCACCGATGCGCACTGCCGCATCTAACGGCACGCTGCCGAGAAAGGGGGTATTCTTCATCTTGGCAAGCCGCTCGCCACCGCCTTCGCCAAACAGTGCCACTTTTTGCCCTGTTTTTGCATCGATATAAGGCCCCATGTTTTCAACCACCCCGATGATCGGCACTTTCATTTGTTCGAATGCGGCTAGGCCTTTAAGCGCGTCGCCCATCGATACCAATTGTGGGGTGGTGACAATGACACCCATCACCCCTTGGGCGGCTTGGGCCAATGATAATTGGGCATCGCCGGTGCCGGGTGGCATGTCGATAATCAAATAGTCTAAGTCACCCCATGCCACATCTTGAAAAAACTGGCGAATGGCGGTATGCAACATGGGGCCACGCCAAACCAAGGGTGCTTCGGGCGGATACATAAACCCGATGCTAAAGACCTTGATACCAAAAACCTCATGGGGGATCAATTTGCCATCTTGTTGATATACAGACGGGCGCACTTGCTTGCCGTCAGGCATCAATTCGGCGGTGGGCAAACCAAGCATCAATGGCACATTTGGCCCATAAACATCGTTATCGAGCAAGCCGACTTTGGCCCCTTCTTTGGCCAGTGCCAAGGCTAAATTAACCGAGACGGTGCTTTTGCCAACGCCGCCTTTGCCCGAAGCAACGGCGATGATATTTTTAAAGGGCACATTGAGCATGGCCCCACGCATACGGGCATTGGCCCCCACATTGCTGGTAAAGTTGACTGTAACTTTGCCCATGCCGGGCACTTTGTTAAGCTCTTGTTTACACGCGCGTTCCATCACATCTTTTAATGGGCAGGCTGGCGTGGTAAGTTCGATTGCAAAGGTGACATTATTCCCCGTGATCTTCAGGTCTTTAATCATATTAAGACTAACAAGATCACGATGTAACTCAGGTTCAATAACGCGCGATAACGCGGATAGGACAGATTGTTCGGTAAGCATAAGTCGTTACACACAAAAGGCTAAATTTTTGAAGTGGATTTTAGCAGCCCAGTGTGAGTCATCGCTAAACCTGATCATGAGAAGATTCTCATGCAGATTTCATGATGCAAGCCGACTTTTACTTTACAAGGAAACATCATGCCACAACTCATCTCTCATTCACAACGCATCGTGCAAAAACTAGGTTTTTTTATCGCCATTACCTTATTTGCCATGATCCCACTTGTGATTTTTGCACATCTTACGGCGGTTACGACAGCACCAGTTGAGCCATCGGCGTTAGAGGCTAGCGAAATTCGCTATATCGGCATTGTAAAAGCCAAACCGGAAGGCGGCAATGTTGGCACCTGGTTGATTGGCGACCTCAGTTTTCAAGCTACGGCGCAAACCCGCTTTCAAAATTTGCCCATTAACGTGAATAATTGTGTCAAAGTTGAGGGGATTACTGAAAATGGGCAATTTATTGCCCGCAGTATTGAGCGGCGCGAGACGTGTAATACCCCCATCATTACGGCAACTTTACCGCCCCCCGGGCCACAACCCACTGTTACGTTGCCAGTTGTTGAGTTGCGTCATTTGGGTCTTGTTGAATCAAAACCAGCCACCGGCACACTTGGTTTATGGGTGATCGGGCATTTGGGTGTGGTGGTAAATGGCGAAACCAAATTACCAGCGCCCTTGCCAAATATGAATGAGTGCGTAAAAGTGGTATATCGCCCACAATTATCGGGCCTCATTGCCAAAGAAATAGAGCGCGAAGATGGCTGCCGCAATTTGGGTGCGCCCATTACCGCTACGGTTGCCCCGCCAACGGGCACGGTTACACCGCGCCCCACCGTGCCGGTCAGCCAAACTGTGTTTAACACACGGGGCATTATTAACTCAATCCCCGTTAGCTCGCCCTTTGGCACATGGGTCATTAGTGGGGTGAATTACAGTGCGGTTGAGTTTTTAACGCGCTTTGATCGCCACAATGGTGCATTACAAATTGGCACTTGTGCCCGCGTCATTTATACCCAGCGCGATGCCGACCGTGTGATGCTTAATATTGAAAGCGACCGCAGTCATGAATGTGAAGCCGAGGAACGGATTCAAAAAGCTTTTGGGGTCATTCAACAATTACCCGCTACAACCGATTTGCTCGGCACATGGACGATTGGCGATTTGAATTTTAATGTTGTCAGCCGCACCATATTGTCTGGCCGACCCTTTAGCGTTGGGTTAACCGCCGCAGTCGAATTTTTGCGCCAGTCTGATGGCACATTGTTGGCGAAAAAGATTGAGGCCTACCATCGCCCCGAACCCAATTTACCCAACGCCAAAGTGCGCGGGCTGATCGAATCGCGCCCAGTGTCACCCACCATAAATGGCACTTGGGTCATTGCTAGCACGACCTTAAGCGTCACGGCGCAGACACGGGTCGAACCCAATTTGCTGACGGGTAATTGTGCCGAAGCCAATTACCGCCGCGAAGGCGAAGTGAATGTTGCGACCAATATTCGCCGTGTGCTCGATTGCGACCCGCCATCGGCCAATTTACAAGCCCGTTATTTTGGCTTTGTGCAAAGTGTGCCAGTTGATGGCTTGGTGGGTGATTGGGTGATCGGCGGGTTAACTTTTGCCGTCAGCGAAACAACGCGCATCTCTGAAACCAACGGGGTGGTTGTTCCGGGGGCTTTCGTGCGGGTGCGTTTTATCACCGATCGCGCCAATAATGCGCGTAAGTTTGCTATCAGCATCGAGACCTTGCGCCCACCCGGCACGGGTGAGCACACCGGCCTAGGCCGCTTGGCATTCGGCAAAACATCGCTCACGACATCATTGGTCGATGCCGCAGCCGCCGCAAGCAATGAAACATGGTATATCGGAAATACTGCTTACGTCATCGCCGATAGCACGGTTATCAATGATCAACGCGCTTCGCTCAGCGAGGGCCAATCGGTGCGGATTAATGCCTTTGTTGACTCTGAAACTGGCGAATTAATCGCCACCGAAGTCACCACTATCGCCCAAAATTACAGCCTTTATTTGCCTTTGTTGCGGCGTTAACCTACCGGGCGATTGCCTTAAGATGCAATCGCCATCAAATAAATTTTCGCCAAAATCACGCACCCTCTATATCCGTAGGATATAGAGGGTGCGTGATTTTGGCCGGAATTAATTAGCGTCACGAACAATATGCCCGTAAATCGATTCAAATTCTTCGTCAGAGAAAAATTCGATAATGATTTTGCCACCTTTACGATTGCGATTCAGTGATACTTTTGTGCCCAGTGCCCCGCGTAATTTCGACTCAAACACCTTCGTATCTTTCGATTTTTCAGGCTTTTCCACTGGCTTAGGCGGTGGTGCAGTCTGCTTTTCGTTAATCCGACGTATCAATTCTTCGGTTTGACGCACCGAGAGACCATCAGCAAGCACCGCCTCCAACGCGATAAGTTGATCTTCAGCGATCTTTAATCCCAGAATAGCGCGGGCATGGCCTTCACTAATTTTGCCTTCAATCAATAATTGTTGCCCACGATCAGGCAATTCGAGCAAACGCATGGTATTTGAAATGGCAGATCGACTCTTGCCCACCCGCGTTGCCACTTGCTCATGCGTCAGTGCCAATTCGTGCATCAATTGTTGATAAGCCTGCGCCTCTTCCAGCGCATTCAAATCATGGCGCTGAATATTTTCGATTAAGGCAATTTCGAGCATTTGCCCGGGGGTGATATCTTTGATCACCACCGGCACAAGTTTTAACCCCGCCAATTGCGATGCCCGCCAACGGCGTTCACCTGCCACCAAAGTATATGGCAAACCCGGGCCATCGGTGCGCTTAACAATCAGCGGCTGAATAATGCCATGTTCACGAATACTGGCAGCCAATTCATTCAACGGCGACTGCGCCATCCCCTTTTCGCTGCGCGGTTGTTTGGGGTTGGGTTGAATATCGCCAATCGCGACCTCTATTTGCCCAACTGGACGTGGGTCTAAAGCTGAGGGAACGGTGGTGGGGCGTGTTGGCTGCTGTATGCGCGGGTCTTCATTGTTACGCGCAAAATCACTTGCGCCGGGAATAAGCGAATCTAAACCGCGTCCGAGGCCACTTGGTCGAGCCATAATTTAAAAGTTAATTAAGAATTACAAAGTGCAAAGTAAAAAGTAAAAAGTAAAAAGTAAAAACAACGATTTGCACTTTCTACTTTCTACTTTGCACTTTGTACTTTTTACTTTGCACTTCTACTTACTAGATTACATTCCAAATAGTGGAGAATAGGGGAAATGATCTGTCGATATAGCAATCTTAAAACACGTGCAAAATTGTTCTTGGTAATGACCGGTTTGCAATTGCAAGAATTTGAGATTTTGTTGGAGGATGTAAGCACAGAATATGGT
>CAMDWA010000137.1 GCA_945877855.1 Thermoflexus hugenholtzii JAD2
TCTTTAGTGACGACAGCGCCAGCGCCGGTGCGGGCTTTTTTGCCGATTTTGACCGGAGCCACCAACAAACTATCGCTGCCGACAAACGCACCTTCTTCGATGATGGTTGGGTTTTTGTTAACCCCGTCAAAGTTGCAGGTAATGGTTCCAGCGCCAATATTGGCTTTATCGCCCACCGTAGCATCACCGAGATAGCTAAAATGCCCCATCACGGCCTTGCCAAATTGGGTATTTTTCATCTCGGCAAAATTGCCAATATAAGCTCCAGCGTGCACATGCGTGCCGGTGCGAATACGCGAAAATGGCCCAACCTTGACATCTTCATCCACTTGCGAATCTTCGATCACCGATTGGGTGATTTGCACCCGCTCGCCAATAATGGCATTGCGCAATAACGAATTCGGGCCGATGATGCAATCCCCGCCCACCACCGTGTTGCCCAAAATGTGGGTGTTTGGCAAAATGGTGGTATCGGGCGCAATCGTGGCGCTGGCATCGATATAGGTGCTGACGGGGTCGATCAGGGTGACACCGTTCATCATGTGCATACGGTTAATACGTTTGCGCAAAATGGCGGCGGCATCGGCCAAATCAACCCGATTGTTAATGCCAATCACTTCATCAATATCGTCAGACACAATAGCCTTCACACTGCGGCCTTCAGCATTGGCGATCTCGACCAAATCAGTGAGAAAATATTCGCCTTTTTGGGGGTTTGGTTGAATTTTTTGCAGCGCTTGCCATAACCATTGCCCATCAAAACAATACACCCCCGGGTTTAACTCTTTAATCCGCAATTGTTCGGGGGTGCAGGATACTTCTTCAACAATGGCGAATACGTCGCCATTGCCGCCACGCACAATACGCCCAAAGCCACGCGGGTTGTCGTTCAGCACGGTCAACATGGCAATGGGTGCTTGGCTTTCGACCTGCAATGCACTCAATTTGCGAAAAGTTTCGGCGCGGGTGAGCGGCATATCGGCATAACATACGATCACCTGATGCGGAAAATCGGCCAGCCGCTCAAAGGCTTCACGGGCCACCATCACGGCGTGACCTGTGCCGAGCTGCGGCATTTGCATGACACAATCGGCGCGGTTGCCAACGGCAGCCCGCACCTGATCAGCCTCATGACCAATCACCACCACCGGCGCGATGGTCGAGACCTCGATCATGGTGCTGAGAATGTGATCGAGCATGGCTTTGCCCCCAACAGGGTGCAACACTTTGGCGAGTTTAGATTTCATGCGCGTGCCTTTGCCAGCAGCAAGAATGACCGCGCGGGTGGGAACCGATGTCGGCGCATCGGCGGGTTGAGTAGGGTGCATTGCAAAAAAAAAGAGAATATTCCATTGAGAATGTAGAAACTAGTTCTGTATTCTCAATACAACATTCTCAATTCTTAATGTTAAGCTGACGCGGCTGGATTCGAACCAACGATAACCTGATTCAGAGTCAGGCGCCTTACCGCTTGGCCACGCGTCATCATTGTGTTTTATTTTACCATGTTGGCAAAGTGCCATTTTTGCGCAACCGCCCCACCAAGCCCTGCAAGGTGGCGCTGATGCGCTCGGGCGTGTAACCGTTGCCATCACGCAACAGTCGAAACACGGCGGGCTGCAGGGGGGCCAAGATGGCATCGGCCAACATCGGCAAATCTTGGTCTGGCGCAATCTCATTAGTTGCCACTGCCCCGCGCAGCAAGCCCATCACCGTCATGTGCTGCCAAATATAGGGGGCGGGGCGGGTGCCGGGCGCAAAATAAATGCTTTGGCTGGCCTCGCACAACAGCGGAGTGTGCATTTCGTTAAAGTGAATCAGGGCATCGAGAAACCATTGCAATTGCGCCAATTTTGCCGTGTGATCTTGGGTCATGCGCCCTAATTGCGCCAACACCTGCGCTTGAAAAGTCGCCATCTGATGATCCATCAAGGCCAAACACAGCTCGCCTTTGTTGGCAAAGCGGCGGTAAAGGGTGCCTTGGCCGACCTTGGCGGCTTTGCTAATGTCGGCCATATTAACGGCTGACACGCCTTGCGCCGCAAAAAGCTGGGCCGCGGCGCTCAAAATGCGCTCGCGGTTGGCCTGTGCGTCGCACCGCTCGTGGCGGGGCAGGTCGGGATTTAGGATCGTTAATGTCAGGTCGTTCATGCCAAACAACTCTAGTGTACTCATAAATCGTCTTCCGGCAATGGCAATCATGAAATCGCCTTTGCCCAATCAAAACTCTATTCAAATTCTCAGCTTTGTCTCTTGACAAACGGACACCTGTCCACTAAAATGTTACCACAACAAGCGGACAAATGTCCAATTAATATCAATTTAGGAGAAATTTTAAAAATGTCTTGGAATATCGATCAATCACACAGCGGCATCAACTTTAGCGTAAAGCACATGATGATTTCGACCATGCGCGGTCAATTTACCGATTTGTCGGGCACGTTTGAATTTGACGAGGCCAACCCCGCCGCCACCAGCGCCGATATCAAAATTGGGGCTGCCAGCATTCAAACCCGTGATGACAAGCGCGATGGGCATTTGAAGTCGCCGGATTTCTTGGATGTCGCCAATCACCCCTATATCACCTTCAAGAGCACCCGTGTCGAGGGCGTGAATGGCAATAATGCTACCTTGATTGGCGATCTCACCATTCGTGGCGTGAGCAAAGAAGTTGCGTTGGATGTGGAATATGCGGGTCAGCAAAAGGCCCCTTGGGGAACCACCAGCGCTGGTTTCACCGCCACCACCAAAATTAACCGCGAAGATTGGGGTTTGACTTGGAACGCCCCCTTGGAATTTGGTGGCGTGTTGGTTGGCAAAGAGATTAAGATTGAGATTGAACTCGAAGCGGTTAAGAGCTAGTCGGAACCCCAAAGGCGTAATGCGAAACGCACTATATGACCTTTGCGGGCAAGGGCTTTGCCCTTGCCCGCAAAGGTCATATAGTGCGTTTCGCAAAAATTTGTTATGAATAACAAACCAAGTTTTAGCGCAGTTTTAAAAACAGGTCTGATTGCCGGTGCCACGGCTGCCGCAGTCAACACAGTCATCTGGATTATTGGACAAATCACAGGTGGTATGACAATTCCAGTCGTATTAGTCATTGCCTTCAGCATCATTGGCATCGTGATTGGTGGGTTAATTTACTTTGTGTTGTCGCGGTTTTTGGGCAACCGCAGCAATCTCGTTTTTACGATTATTAGTGTGCTCTTTTTAATTGCCTATGCATTTGCCCCGATTAGCGCCATGAGTACTGAACCGGGCCCAGGCATGGGGGTGTTTAATTTAGCTACCGTCATCGCTACCGAAATATTTCATTTGGTTGCTGGCGGGTTGGCGATTACACGCTATACTAAATTGATGCGAAATTAACACGCAAACAATAACCATCGCTTAAAGCGCTTGAAACGCTTTAGGCGAGCAGTTCTCAAGATCAAAATGACCACAGAACCCATTCACCCCCAAACCACCATCGGCCATGTGCACCTAAAAGTGTCGAATTTAGATCGCGCCATCAAGTTTTATACCGAAGTGCTGGGGTTTCAATTGATGCAAAAATATGGCCCACAAGCCGCGTTTGTGTCGGCGGGTGGCTATCATCATCATATTGGGCTAAACACTTGGGAGAGCCGTGGCGGGCCACCGCCGCCGCGTGGCAGCACTGGGCTATATCACTTCGCCATTTTGTTGCCCAATCGCAAGGCGTTGGCGCAAACATTTAAGCGGCTGATTGACCACAATTGGCAAATTGATGGGGCCGCCGATCATGGGGTGAGTGAGGCCATTTACTTCCGTGATCCCGATCAAAATGGCATCGAGATTTATCGAGATCGCCCACAGGCCGAATGGCCGCTGAATGCCAAGGGCGAGCTTGAGATGACCTCGGCACAACTTGATTTTGAGTCGTTGTTGGCTGAGTTGGCGCCAGAAGCATAAATCCCTGATAATACGCCCCTGATGACTCCCCTCCTCAGCGTGGCGATGCCAACCTACAAGCACGAAAAGTTCATCGCCCAAGCGGTGCAAAGTGCATTGATGCAACAAACCGATTTCGAGATCGAGATCGTGATCGGTGAAGATTGTGGCCCCGACCGCACCCGCGAGATTATTGTGGCGCTGCAACAGGCGCACCCCGCCAAAATTCGGCTGTTATTGCACGAGCAAAATCAGGGGTTGTTGGGCAAAAACAACACCGTGCAAATTTTTAACGCTTGTCGCGGCAAATACATCGCCTTTCTCGAAGGCGATGATTATTGGACTGTGCCGTATAAATTGCAGCGTCAAGTCGATTATCTTGAGCAGCACCCCAACATCGTGGCATCGGCGCATGATATTTGTGTGGTCGATGAAAATGGTGCGCAAACGGCAGCCAGTTATGCTCAACCCAATCACAAAACCAACATCACGTTGACCGATTTGTTGTGGGCCAATTGGGCACCGTCAATGTCAACGGTGTTTCGGCGTGGGTTGTTTGGCGATTTTCCGGCCTGGTTTTATGAATTGCGTATGACCGATTGGCCGCTAGCGGTTTTGAATGCTCAATTCGGTGATATTCACTATATGCCCGAAGTGATGGCGGCTTATCGGGTGCATTCGGGCGGTATTTGGTCGCCCTTGGCTGCCAGCGAAACTGAATTGCAGCACCTCAAATTGCTCGACAAGGTGAATGAATACTTTGGCGGGCGCTATGTTGCGCTAATCGAGCGCATCAAGCCCTTTCGTCACTACAACCTCACCAAAATTTACGCTCGCAGTGGCAACCGCGCCAAAGCCCGCGTCCACGCCGCCCAATGTTGGGCGGCGTGGCGTGCCGGTCATTTTGGGCTTGCCAATGCGCTGAAGGCGGGAGCGTTTGGATTAATGGTTAATGGTTAATGGTTAGTGGTTAATCATTAACCACTAACCATTAACTGTATGGACAAATTAAGTTAGCATACGGCAGTAAGCATGAGCGTTAGTGTATCGTCTCATATTTTGTATGCTAACATGTTTTGTTAATACAATTAACCATTAACCATTAACCATTAACCATTAACCATTAACTTTTTATCGCCTCGGCAACCCCACCAACTGCCGCACTTCTTTCATGGTGACACGGGTGATGACTTGGGCCTTTTCAGCGCCATCACGCATTAGGCGTTTGACGGCATCTCGGTCGGCCAAGATCTCGGCGCGGCGTGTGCGCATCCCGCTGGTCAATTCGACAATGGCATCGGCAGCCGCATCTTTGAGCGGCGCATAGCGGCGGTTGCCGGTTGCATATTCGGCGCGAAACGCCGCTTCGATGTCATTTTTGCCGCAAGCGCGTAACAGCCCCAGCAAGTTTTCGACCCCGTCGCTCAGTTTTTCACTTGGCGCGTCGCCTGTATCGGTTACGGCAGAGCGCACTTTGCTGCGCACGGTTTTCTCATCTTCAAACAAGCCGATGTAGTGCTTTGGCCCATAACTCTTGCCCATCTTGCGGGCAGGGTCGGCTAACGATAACACTTTGGGTGTTTCGGTCGCAAGCACCTGTGGCTCAGGGAAAAACTCAGTTTTAAACTGGTTGTTGAAGCGATTGGCAATGGTGCGCGATAGCTCTAAATGTTGGGTTTGGTCTTTGCCCACCGGCACAAAATCAGCCCGATACACCAAGATATCAGCGGCCTGTAACACTGGGTAAGTAAACAAGCCGGCAGAAATAAAGGTATCGGGTTTGCTTTCGAGTTGCTCTGACTTTTCTTTAAATGACACTTGGCGCGTCAAATCGCCATAGGCGCACACACAAGCAAAAATCCAATTCAACTCGGTATGTTCGGGAACCATCGATTGCACAAACAAAATGCTGCGGTTGGGGTCGATGCCCGCCGCCAGCAAATCGACAAACATCTGCTCGGTGTTTTTGCGCAATACGGCTGGGTCGTAGGGCATACTCATGGCGTGCAAATCGACCACGCAATAGCGACAGTCATAGTCATCTTGTAATTGAACCCAATTTTTAACGGCCCCAAAATAGTTGCCAATGTGCATTTCGCCGGTTGGCTGAATGCCTGAAAGTATCGTTTTTCTTGTCATGTTGTAATGGTTAAATAAAAAACGGCTCGCCCTCGCGGCACGATTTTCATCGTGTCGCAGAGGACGAGCCGTTTACTCGCGGTGCCACCTCTGTTGGCGCATTCGCCTTGCGGCAACTGCACCCAACTCAATTTCAGCCGATCACGGGGCTTAACCGCATTCACTCGACGAAGTCCATTTCATTTACACCGCTATTGGCTCGCACCGTTATGCCAACTCTCTGAAAGCTCATGTGCAAATTACTGCATTCGTGTCATTGCAAATGTATTTGGTTGTATTTTACCTGAGCTGTGGGCCGTGAGCTTTGAGCCGTGAGCTTTGAGCCATGAGCTTTGATTCATGAGTCACGAGTCATGAATCACGAGTCATGGACTATGGCTCACAACTCACAGCTCATGGCTCACGGCTCAAAGCTCACGGCTCTAACCACATCGTATGAATCAGCGGCACAAAGCCTTGCTTGGCAAAAAACGCTGGGCGCGGGTATTAAAGGCATGAACCCCCAGCGCCATATTTGCTCCTTGCTGCTTTGCCAAGGCTTTTGCTGCCGCCATTAAAGCCTCACCAACCCCTTGCCCAAAATAATCTGGGTGCACCGAAATATGATTGATATATAAGCGTTTGCACGCAAATAATTCTGCACTTTCGGATGAATCACGGCGCTGCGCCCATAGATAGCCAATCACCCCCGTGGTTGCCAGCACATCCGTTTTGGGGGCTTCTGCCACAAACATGCTTTGGCTTGAATCGAGCAACACCGAGCTAAATTCTCGCTCGCGGGCAGCGGCATAGCCTGCATCGACCGGCGGTTTAAAAAACCAAGGCTCTGCCTCAGCGTGTAACGCATGCACATGGGCATTCAGCGCCGCCAATGCCGTCACGTCATCTTGGGTTGCAGGGCGAATCAACATAATTAATGGTTAATGGTCAATGGTTAATGGTTAATGGCACTTACCCGCATTCATCATTAACCATTAACCATTAACCATTGACCATTGACCATTAAATTAGAGTGTTTTGTCTATTGCTTCAGCAATACGGCGGGTTTGGCGCATTAGCTCGGCAAATTGCTTGGGATTAAGCGTTTGAGCGCCGTCCGACATCGCATTCTTGGGGTCAGGGTGCACCTCAAGGATGATGGCATCGGCCCCGGCAGCAACGGCGGCGCGGGTAGCAGCCAGCACATAATCGCTCTTGCCGGTGGCATGGCTGGGGTCAACCACCATCGGCAAATGGCTTAATTGCTTGAGCACCGGCACGGCGTTGATATCGAGGGTATTGCGGGTATATTTCTCAAACGTGCGAATGCCACGCTCACACAACATCACGTTGTAATTGCCGCCCGCCATGATGTATTCGGCTGCCATCAGCAATTCCTCCATCGTGGCGCTCAGCCCACGCTTGAGCAACACCGGTTTATTCACCGCACCCACTGCATTCAATAATGGGAAATTTTGCATATTGCGAGCGCCAATTTGCAACACATCGGCATAGCGGCACACCAAGTCCACCTGTTCTGGGGCCATCACCTCGGTCACAATCGGCAAGCCGGTCTGCTCACGCGCCTCGGCCAACCATTGCAAACCCTTTTCGCCATGCCCTTGAAATGAATAAGGCGACGAACGCGGCTTGAAGGCCCCGCCTCGCAATGCATGTGCGCCAATTTCTTTGACCATGTGGGCGCACTCTAAAATGCTTTCACGGCTCTCAACTGAGCACGGCCCGGCCATAATGGTGATGTGCCCATTGCCCCCTACCTTCACCGCGTGGCCATTTACGCCAATATTTACCGCGCTATCCTCTTTTTTGAAATCACGGCTGGCGAGTTTGAATGGTTTCAAAATAGCATGGACTGTGTCTACCCCCATCATACTTTCAAACACTTCTTGATCAATCGGGCGTTCATCGCCCACCACTGCAATCACAGTACGCTCTTCGCCCACAATCGGGTGGGGGGTCAGGCCAAGTTTGCGCACTCGGTCAATCACTGCATCAACGGTGTCTTGGCCAGCGTGGGCCTTCATTGTAATAACCATATCTTTCGTTTCTTCCTTTTGTTTTTTTTGTTGAATTTGAGCTAATTGTTTTACTAAATCTCGCATTGTTTGTCCTTGTGCTTGTGTTGTCGTCCTCATCGGTTAATTGGGTCAGCGCCCGATGAGGACGGCAAGCGCAAGACATGGACAACAGACAAAATAAAACGAGGGCGCAGAGATTACTCTCCGCGCCCTCGTTAAACTTGCTTGCGTCTGATTTATGTCTTTCGCGTGCTTGTCACCTAGTTAGCTAAAAGTAAACTCGCTTTACGGTAAGTAAAGTAGTTAAACCAAAAATAGCTAAAGTAGGCAAAAAAGCGCATGAAATTAAGTGGCTAGATAATAACGAAGATTGGCGTAAATGTCAAGGGGTAAATTGTCTCCTTAAAAACCCAAAAAGTAAAAAATGTAAAATTGGGGCTTCGTTATTTAATCACCAACTATTTTTTAATGTCTATGTCCTTACCACCCGCTGCACAACGTGTGCAAGAAGCACTCTCTACCCTTAATATTGCCACCCGTGTGGTTGAATTTCCACAAGGCACACGCACCGCAGCCGACGCGGCGCAAGCCATTGGCTGTACTGTGGCACAAATTGCAAAATCCATTATTTTTAAGGGTGCGACATCGGGCAAAGGTATTTTGGTGATCACCAGCGGTGCTAACCGCGTGAATGAGAAAAACATTGCACAACATATCGGCGAAGCCATTGGCAAAGCCGATGCCGATTTTGTGCGTGCCAAAACCGGCTTTGTCATCGGCGGGGTTCCGCCTTTGGCACATGCCGAGCCATTGATCACGTTATTTGACGAAGATCTATGGCAATTTGATGAAATTTGGGCGGCAGCAGGTACGCCCAGCGCAGTTTTTCGGCTTACGCCAGATGATTTATTGCGTATGGGTAATGGACGAAAAGTAAATGTGAAATAAATATATACTCTGCACGGGTAAAAATTGCGGAATGCCGAATTTACTATCCCTCCTCAAGGGGCCAGATTACTGGCCTACGCTTGAGAAGGGATAGTAAATTCGGCGAAAACCTCAGTTTGAGGCCGTGCTTAGTATAAATTACGAGTTTTTATAATTCGTAATTCGTAATTTGTAATTCGTAATTAATAAAAGGAGAATTGAATGGCAAAAGGACGACGAGCAGATTGGAAACCGGGTGCAGCAATGGGCGGCGGTGGTTTGGGTGGCGGGCAGGGCGACATGATGGCCCGCGTGCGCAAAATGCAAGATGATATGAAAGTGACCCAAGCGGAACTAGAAAACGAATTGGTTAATGTCACTTCAGCCGGTGGTGCTATTACCATCACCATCAGCGGGCATCAACGGGTGCAAAGCATTAGCGTTGACCCAAGCTTGGTTGACCCTAACGATGTTGGGATGTTGGAAGATGCATTGGTTGCCGCCGTAAATGAGGCAATTGTCAAATCACAAGAACATGCCTCGCAGCGCTTAGAAAGCATTACAGGCGGAATGCAATTACCGGGGTTGATGTAATAGGGATTGGGGATTAAGGATAAGTCATGAGTCACGAGTCACGAGTCACAAGTTATGACTCATGACTCGTGACTCATGAACAATCCCAATCCCTAATCCCTAATCCCCATTCCCCAACTCCCATCCTCTCATGAATAAAACCAGCAGCCTCCCACCTTCGGTTGCGCGGCTGATTGACGCATTTGCGCAATTGCCCGGCATCGGCCCCAAGTCAGCTTCGCGGTTGGCCTATCATTTGTTACGCGCCCCGCTCGAACATTCGATGATGTTGGCCGATGCCTTGCGCGATCTTAAGGCACGCACCAAATTATGTTCGCGTTGCTACAACATCACCGAAAGTGACCCATGCGAAATTTGCATGGATGAAAAACGCGATCAAGGCCTCATTTGTGTGGTCGAAGAGCCATTAGACGTGTCGGCAATAGAACGGGTGCGCAGCTTTAATGGGGTATTTCATGTGCTGCATGGGGTTATTTCGCCAATGAATGGCTTGGGGCCAGATGATCTCAAAATCAACGAACTGATTGCCCGTATTGCAAAACAGGCTACCAGCAACGACCCAGTGCGCGAAATTATTTTAGCCACCAATCCAACGCTTGAGGGTGAAAATACCGCAGCCTTTATACAACGCAAACTGGCCGCCAGCAAAGTGTCGGTCAGTCGTTTGGCGCGTGGTCTGCCCGTTGGCGGCGACCTCGAATACGCCGACGAAGTTACCCTTAGCCGCGCCCTTGAAGGGCGGCAGCAGCTAAGATAAAAGTGCAAAGTGCAAAGTAGAAAGTGTAAAGTTCAGAATTAACACGTAGCATTTTCCACTTTCTACTTTGCACTTTGCACTTTGCACTCCCCACTTTCTACCTTGCATTTCCACAAATACCACGCCCTCGGCAACGATTATTTGGTGATTGATGAAGATCAATTGACACAGGCGCTAACGCCAGCGTTGGTGCAACGCATTTGTGACCGTCATCGCGGGGCTGGGTCAGATGGCATTTTGCTGGCTGGGGCAATGCAGAATGATGTCATCAACTTGCGTATTTATAACCCTGATGGCAGCGAGGCCGAGAAGAGCGGGAATGGCTTGCGCATTTTTTCGCGTTATTTGTGGGATGTCAAACGGGCTGGCGATGCGCCCTTTTTTGTGCAAACCGCCGGCGGGCGCGTGAACTGCCAAGTATTTGAAAATGGCCGCCAAGTGCGCGTTGAGATGGGGCAGGTGTCATTTAAGTGCCAAGATATCCCTGTGGCTTTACCCAATGTAACCGAAGTATTACAGCAATTGCTTCACATCGACGACCTGACGCTCACATTTTCGGCAGCCACAATTGGCAACCCACATTGCGTCATTTTTGTCGATCAATTCGATCAACTTGATCTTGCCGCTAAAAACATCTGCAATATTCATACCCTCGGCTCACGAATTGAGCATCACCCGTTATTCCCGCGACGCACCAATGTGCAATTTGCCAAAGTATTGGGGCGAAACCGGCTATCGATTGATATTTGGGAACGTGGCGCGGGCTATACATTGGCATCGGGCAGCAGTTCATGTGCGGCGGCGGCGGTGGCACATCGTCTTGGTTATTGTGATGCCGACTTGGTTGTTGTTATGCCGGGTGGTGAGTTGCACATCGAGATTTCACCCGATAATCACATCCGCATGACTGGCCCCGTTACCCATGTGGGAGAAATTTGGTTGGCTGCCGAAGCACTCACCGTATTTTCTCAATAAAGTCGGGCAAATAAAATAAATTTTGGTTGAACTCACTATATGGCCTTTGATGGGCACAAAAATGTGGTTTTCGCCGATTTCACTATCCCTCC
>CAMDWA010000138.1 GCA_945877855.1 Thermoflexus hugenholtzii JAD2
AAGCCTCGGCCAATTGGCTGAATTCTTCATAATTTGGCCGCTGGCCCAATCTTTTAATCGATTGGGCCGCTGCATATAACGCAATATCGCCTTTGGGCAAAATGTTGGGTCGTAACAAGACCATTAACAAATAAACATCTGCCGTCCAATGGCCAATGCCGACCACTTGGGTTAATTGCGCCCGCACTGTGTCATCATCTAACGTCGTCAATGCCTCAAGGTTAAGTTGCCCAACCAAAATAGCTTGCGCGAGTTCACGGCAATAGCGATTTTTTTGTCGGGTTAGGCCAATTCGCTGCACCTGCTCGGCCGTCATATTTAGCACATTTTGCGGGGTCAATGGCTGAACAACATCGCAAAAGCGCTGATATGTAATCTTCGCCGAGATGAGTGATACTTGCTGTTCAAGGATAATATAGACAAGCGTAGCAAACCCGGGCGGGCGCGCCCATAAGGGCGGTGGGCCATAACGCGCTAATACCCGCGCCAAATCTGCATCACGCTCGGCTAACCATTCACAGGCGGTTAATAAGGTGGCTTTGGTAAGTATTTATGCCCCCTGTAGCAAAAACAATTCAGATTTTGCCGCGACCCAGCGATACTGGGCTACCGCCTGATATTCGGGTGAATAATAGAATGCCTTGGCTTGCTCGATACTTGGAAATTCAAGTAGTGCTACTCGTTTTAAGTCGCGTTCGCCCTCAATTGTTTGGGGGTTGCCCCCACGCACCAAATAACGCCCACCGTATTTTTCGACTAAGGGCGCAACGTGTTGAGCATAGCGTGGGTATGCCTCGGCATCAGTAATTTCGATTTCGGCCAAAATGTAGCCTTTAGGTTGGGTTGTCATCATTTTTGTTTGGAGATGGGGATTGAGGATTCTTGTGACTTATGAGTTACAAGTCACGAGTCACAAGAATCCTCAATCCCTATTTTTCTATAAACTGCTCCAGCACCGCCAACGCTTCGCGCATGTTTTTGCGCCCAAAGCCGATGCGAAAATGATTATCGCGGTCGTCATATAACGTGCCGGGTAATAATAACACGCCCGATTGAGTCACCAAGTTATGGCAGAATGAAGCAACATCGTGCCCAATAAGGTGTGGGAAGGCAATCGTGCCAGCCTTGGGACGCTGCCATGACATCATATTGCTATGGCGGGCAAAAAAGCCATCCAGCAAAACAAGATTTTTTTGAATAATATCAAGATTGCGTTGGGTAATAACAACACGATGACGCAGCGCTAATTCAGCCAAAAACTCGCTGGGGGCAGCGTTGCAAATAGTTGAATAGTCTTTGAGTTGGGCCATTCGTTCAAAGACGGCACGATTGCGCGTGGCAACCCAGCCAATGCGCAAACCCGCCAACCCATACGTTTTTGACATTACACCAAGTGATACGGCATTGGGGCTAAGATCACAACTGGCAGGCAAGCGATCCGCCAACTCATATTCAGATTCACGATAAACCTCATCACAAAAAACCACAATGCCGTGTTGGTCGGCAATGCGATGCAGCTCGGCAAATTGGGCCGCTGGCATCAGATAGCCGGTGGGGTTATGTGGCGTATTGACCACAATGGCGCGGGTGTTTGGGCGAATGGCATTGCGCAATTCATCTAAATCAACCGCCCAAGCGGCTGATTCATGGGCCACCCAAGGTGTAACCTGTGCGCCAATACCCCGTGCAACCTCGGCTAAGGATTGGTAACATGGTGTATGCACAATGATGTGGTCACCCGCCGTTAATACCGCTTGCATAAACCAATAAATGGCTTCTTCGGCTCCTGAAAAGACCAAAGTTTGTTCGGGCTGAATATGGGTGTAAATGCGGCTAATTTCCCGCCGCAAACCCGGCGCGCCCTCATATTCGGTATAACCTAGCCAGTGTTGCTGAAATTGAGCTTGCGCATCGGGTTCCATGGCCAATAATTCGGCAATGCTCAATGATTCACAATCTGAGCTACACAACAGATATTTCACTGTGTGCTCGTAGGGCGCAAAATAGCGTTCAAGTTTGAATGGGGGGAGCATGAGGATTACTTACTCAGGTTTTGGTTGGGGTCAAGAAGATGCCAGAACAAAAATTTTGCGTTGAATCGTTCTAGAGACAGGCATAATCTGAATTTCAGTTGAGTCATAATTAACCCAAGAACAACCCTAGCGCCGACCACTTGCTGCTTGACTTCTGGTGCGTGGTTCTGCCGTCGCCGATGATGTCAGATTCGTACCATACACCTCGTCAATCGACGAAAGCATATCTTGCAGACCAGCGACTTGCTCGGTGATATTCTCTTGCAGACGTTGTGCCCGCCCGCTATTCACATCTCGCGCATCAATTAGCAATGCTTGTGAATACACTGTGCCCAAGGCTGTGAGCGTATTCTCAAGCTGCAATTCAGCTCGATCCATTGTCGTGTCGAGGCTGCGCAACGAGCGCAATTGGTCTTGTCGCCCGGCGATGGTGCGTTCAAGCTCTTGTGCAATTTCAGGGTTGCGTTCAAGGCTGCGGCGGCGCTGCAATTCGCTCAGCGATTGTTCAACCATCACCATATCGCGCTGAATGACTTTATCGCTGTGATAATGCTCAAGCCGCTTGGAAATGGTATAAATTTGCCCCACCCATTGCTCGACCTGATTTGCGACATCGGCCAATTTCACCTTCATCGGGCCATCAGGAAATTTTTTTACTTGCGCGTCAATCCGTTGTCGATAATCGAGCGCTCGATTGAGCATCGAGCGTAGTTGTGGGGTTTGCAACGCATTTACATCATAATCTTCACGAAACATCTCGGCTACAGCTTCGGCATTGGCTTTTTCGTTAAATAGGCGTGCCACGACCACCCCCACCCACAAGGGGGCAATTCCCGCTAGCCATGTTATTGCCGGCAAATTTACCAATGGGATCTGCACATCCAACCCAACCAGCAATACCCCAGCCGCAATAACAAGCGCACTAGGGACGCTAAAAACGGCGCTGCTTAAAATAGCGCTACGAGCGCGTTGTCGAGTCTCCATGAAGCATTTTGGATTTTAGATTTTGGGTTTTAAATTACAGGATGGTCAATCCAAAATTTAAAACCCAAAATCTAAAATTTTTAATTAATTCCCAATCGGCGCTTGCGCTCTTCAAGTTGGGCATCCAATACGCCGGTTTGCAATGAGTCGTCCATTTGCTTGTCGAGGTTGCTGGCGGCCACTTCGGCACGGGCATTCTCTTTGTCAAGGTCTTTGCGAATCTTTTCCGCAATACGGGCAATATCCCCATCGCCCATCCCTTCCAAATCTTTAACACCTTTAATGGCTCGATTGGTAATCTCTTTGGCCTTTTTCAATTCAAGCAACGTCTGCATTTCATCGCGTTGAATTTTGATGGTTTGCAATTTGCTCTCAAGTTTTACCCGAGCATCTTTGAGGGCCTGAAATTCTTTCTCTTGTCGATCAAGTTGATCCTTAATCGTGTCATATTGGGTGTTAATTGAATTGATTTGGGCTTGAGCCGCCCGTGCCAATTCCATTTTGCCTTGGGTTAAGAAAATATCGATGTTGCGATCGAGGTCTGCTTTCTTTTTCGCCGCTTCATCTAATTTTCGCCGCAATGTGTTGCGTTCGCCCCCTACGGCGGCGGTTGCGTCTTCGAGTTGATTAAGGTTGTCACCCACATTGCGAATATATTGATCAATCACTGCCAATGAATTGGATTGCAAGGCTTGATCGACCATTGCATGTAAGTTTGCCTGAATAAGTGTTGTTACTTTTTCGATAAGAG
Organism: Thermoflexus hugenholtzii JAD2; assembly: GCA_945877855.1. GTDB lineage: Bacteria > Chloroflexota > Anaerolineae > J036 > Brachytrichaceae > AQU-03. The sequence continues at coordinate 3,769 of CAMDWA010000138.1, forward strand.
ATGCCATTTAAATTTTGCCTCCAAATTTTCGGTTAATTCGTTTGATGCTGCACTTGACAATAAATTGCTCACAACATATAGCCTGATTATATGAAACACATTTGTGTGCGATGCATTCACTATAATTTTGCTGGAGCAAATTTTAAGTTTATCGAAAGATCCCCCGAATTTACTATATGAATTAAGGCGATAAGCCTTAATTCATATAGTAAATTCGGGTCTTAATATTTGCAAGAGCAATCATAAATCTGCTTGTTCTTGCAAATATTTTTCTTTATTGGCGGTGCGGGCTACTTTACCGCTGCTGGTTTTAATCAGCCAACCCAGTGCCACAAGCTGCACCACTCGTACCGTCACATCGGTATTACGGGTTAAATGCGCCCGCACCTCATCTGCAACTTGTTGCTGTGCTTCTTCATCGGCAAGATCTGTCTCAGCCACCACCACAATTTCTTCCGTTCCGGCACGGTCATCCATCACCCCAAATGCTACAACCCGTCCGGGATGCACGCCTGTTACCTCGCTTGCCAATAGTTCTAGGTCTTGCGGATAGACATTTTTGCCACCTACAATGATAATGTCTTTTTTGCGGCCCGTAATATAAACTTCGCCATTTTTCAAATACCCCATATCACCGGTTAAATACCAGCCATCGTGCATGGCTTTTTCGGTCAAGTCTGGGCGATGGAAATAGCCCGTCAACATACAATCACTTTGCAAGGCAATTTCACCAATCACCCCCTCACTAACCTCTCTGCCTTCGCTATCCACGATTTTTACTTTTACATTGGCAATGGGTTTGCCGTTCGACAACCGCGGCTCACGACCATCGGGTGGGGTTTCGTCTAAAGTGGGGGGCTCGCCAATGGGTGATTGGCTGACAGCAAACACATTTTCAGCCATAGCGTAACAGGTCGTTAATGTGCCATTGCGCAAGCCATAGGGCATAAAACGCGCCGCAAATTTTTGATGGCTGCTATGCACCGTCGGCTCTGAGCAATTAATAAATGCCCGCATCGAAGCCAATTGCACCCCTTGCAAATCGCGATCTCGAATTTTTTGGGCACAAAAATTATAGGCAAAATTAGGCAACCAACACAGTGTGCCACCATATTGCGTGATGGCCTGAAATAAACGCTGGGGCGCGCGTACCCAATCAAATGGCGATAACATGACCAACGGCACGCGCAACATCAACGGCGTAATAAAGGCGGCAATGATCCCCATATCGTGATACAGCGGTAGCCAACTGACAATTACATCGTTTTCACTTAGTTGAATGGCGGCGGCATAGCTGCGCAATTGGTTGAAAATGGCCTCGTGTGATAGCGCCACCCCTTTTTGTAAACCCGTACTGCCAGATGAGTGTTGCAGAAGCGCAATTTCTGATTTTAGGTTTCTCCCCAATTCTAAATTTTCAATTCTAAATTCTAAATTTGAAACCTGCTCGGCGGTGATGACGACAATGGGGGGATGGGTGTCATCGCTGGCTTTATTTTCTGACAACGCCAAATGCACTTCGCTAGCAAATGTATCGTACGTAATAATGGCGGCTGGGCGGGTGATTTGGGTTAACGCCGCAAGGTCACGGCGATAGCGGTCGGGAGCCAATTTTTCAGTCAATGGTGGCAACATGCTTGGCACCGCCCCCATCAACACCGTCCCTACCCAAGCGTACACCAAGGCCTCGCTATGCGGCAAAATAATCACCACAATGTCGCCTGCTTTAACGCCTTGGGTCTGCAATGCTTGGGTGTAAACAGATCCTTGGGCAATTAATTGAGCATAGCTGATGGGCGTATCCTCTTTGCCAGCGCGTTGCAAATAAATGGCGATGCGGTCTGGCACACTGGCAGCAGAATTTAGAAGTGAAGAGGCGAGTGTTTGCATTTAAGGTTTTAAAAATTGTTCCCAGGGGCCAAATTTACAATAAGGCTGGGTTAATAGCTTGGCGGTGCCGGTTTCGTTTAAGTGATCAACATCGACAAAATCATTGGCATCTAATTTGCAATCGTCAGGGTTAAATGATCCGACAAATGGAATTTGATACCGCGCGGCAAAATCACGGAAATAGCGATCTGTTTGTACGGCATTTGAATTTTGCATAATGGCTGGCTTCACCAAAGGGTGAAATGGCGTTTCAACAAAGGCGACTTGCACATGATCGGCTAGCATCGCCAAAACAAAGCGCTCAAATTGGGCTTGTAGCTCGGCATCGATTGGAGATGCAAAAATAGCATCAACTTTGTTGCTGTTTTTTTGCACCAAACGCGCTTGGTCTGCCAGATTGGGCCAAACACAGGTGATGAGATTAGACGCACAGATAAAACTGCCATCGTCGTTCATAATGCTTTGAATGGTGAGTGGTTTAGTTAAACGGGTTTCATAAGGTAAAACATACGTCAAGCTTTGCTGAAATCGCAACACAAAATCAGTCATCAGTTGTGTTTTCCAGAGGGTTAATTGTCCCCATATGTTATTAGTGGGTGAGGTAGGTTTTTGTAATAACCAAGGATCAATCCCTAAAATAACCTTGCGTGGCAAAATGTCGTTACTTTTATAGGCCTGATACACCGGCGGCAACACATCCATGCCGTGATTTATGCCGGTGATCCAATGGTTAAAAAAAGGTTGCTTACCACCAAGCAAAGCTTGGCGGATAAACATTTGATGGCTCGATCCAAGAATGATATCGCGATTGGGGATGGGCTCTAACCGTATATAGTGTTGGTTAAATGAAATCCCCTTAAATGACCACTTCGCCCTATCTTCGATCATGGCTGGCTGTTTCGTCACCCATGCCGCTACCAGTTGCGCCTCGGCTTGGGCACGCAAGGCTGGCTCGCGCCGCGCACCCAACACCACTATGGTCGTTAAAACCAGTGCCAAGCAAAAGCCTTTGATGAAGAAGCGAAACATTAAAATTGTGAGGCGAAATTACCTTATACCAGTGAAGCCTTGCTTCACTGGTATAAGGTATTAGGTCAAATCATTTATTGGCGGCTTTGCACAATGTTGGCCAATTGGGCTACGGTGTCAAATGTTTCGGCGTTTAGTTCGGTATCATCGAGCCGCACTCCGAATTTCTCTTCGACAAAAGCACTCAAATCCATCAAACTAAATGAATCAATTAAGCCGCTTGAGATCAACTTGTCGGTTGGCTTCAGCACTTTTTTGGGCTGACGCAAAATTTTTGTCACAATATATTGCGAGATGGTTGTTGAAATATCCATAATTTTTTTTGTTTTACATAAGTGGTATTGTATTTTTCAATAATTACAGGTAAACCCAAAGATGTAATGTCGAAATCATGCTATGACCTTTGATGGCATGAACTTTGCCCATGCCATCAAAGGTCATAGCGTGATTTCGACGAAAATGTGTTTTACCACTTATTGTTGAGATGATACCAATGGTAAGTTAAATAGATTTATATTTTGGTGCTATGCCGCCGCTGCCACAATGGCAGCAAAATCTGCCGCTTTAAGGCTGGCCCCACCAACCAACGCCCCATCAATATCGGCTTGAGTTAGCAATTCTTTGGCATTCGCTGGCGTAACACTACCACCATATTGAATACGAATTTCATCGGCTAAACCCGCATATAACCCGCGTAATTGCTCGCGGATAAATGCACAACGATTTTGCGCATCTGCCGAAGTGGCGGCTCGGCCTGTGCCAATAGCCCAAATTGGCTCGTAGGCAATAACCACATTCGCCATTTGTGCGGCGCTGATACCTTGCAGCCCTTCGCGTATTTGGCGGGCCAAAATTGTCTCGGTTTGCCCCGCTTCATTTTCAGCCAAGGTTTCGCCCACACACAAAATCGGCGACATGCCACTATTCAACACAGCTTGCACTTTGCGATTGATAAAGCCATCTGTTTCGCCAAAAATTTGGCGACGCTCTGAATGCCCCACAATGACATAATCGGTTAAGCCAGCCAACATTGTTACCGAGACCTCACCCGTAAAAGCGCCTTTGGCCTCTGGGTGGCAATTTTGCGCCCCCAGTTTAATGGCTGAGCCAGCCAATGCTGTTTTCACTGCTTGCAAAGCAATCGCTGGGGGGCATACAGCCACATCACAAGCAAAATCGCCTAAAGCGGTCTTAAGTGCATCTACCAGTTTTACGGCATCTGTAATGCCGTTGTTCATTTTCCAATTTCCTGCAATAAATTTTTGTCTTTTCATGATTTTTTAAATTTGGGAGAGGAAGCAGGCGGCAAAGGAGCAGGGTTGCAAGTGGCAAAGTTGCAATGTTTAATACTTATCATATGCCACTTTGCTACCTTGCAACTCTGCCACTTCATTCCTTCTCTTGTCCCTGATTCTTCATCCGAGCTTCACGTTCCATTTCGCGCATAATTCGTGCCACTTCTTCAAATGCCGAACGTTGTTTGCGATACAAATCGCTTTCACTCATAAACAACTTCGAGGCTACATCACGCACTTTTTCACTTTTAATCACCTTGAGTTCAAGAATGTTATATAACAGCCATTCTGCCGAGGTCATACTACGGGTGCTGATCGGTTTGGTGCGTTCAATCGCCTCTAATAATACCGTGCGTAAGGCCTTGGTCGCATTGCCATTATTTTGCATCATCGCCTCATTCACAATTTGCAAACTCAATAACGGCGAATCGGCCAGCTTTGGCCCGCCCCAAAATTGGCTGAGTGCATCGCGCACCATATGCGTAAAATCTTGCCCACCTTCGGGCGCTATCTCAAAATCGGCTAAGGTAGGCGCGGCAATATTACGAGTGCTGGCCATACGCAATTGCATTTCATCGGCATCGGTCACAATACGTTCTAGCGCCTCAAAAGCGCGGGCTTGTTTAATGGCATCTTCGAGCGCCCGCGAAGCCTGTGTAACCAATACCGCAACGCCTTGGCGCTCATCTTCGGTCAAATCTAACTCGACCGTATGGGCAATTAAGCCAATGACGCCTAAGGGGTCTGCAATTTGGGTTTCGCTAAAGTGTAATGGGATAAGCCAATAATTGCGCCAACGTACAAAGTCTTGAGGGGTAATTATGTTTTTCGTGGTTGCTGTTTTGGGGGCAAATGGATCGAAAATCGGCGCAGATGATGTGACCTCGGCTTGATTGTTGGCAGTATTGCCATTTGCAAATTGACTATTTTCACGAATAACAGTGCGCATGGTTTGCGCAACGTCGGGTATTTCAGCCAAATCAACCTCGCCAATGGTGACTAAGATCGGTGTTTGACCAGATGGGCGATCGCTGTGAATTTGCATGACAAAGGCGGTGCGCGCCCGCAATAAATCGCATAAGGCGGCGACAATATTTTCTAAATATTGGGTGAGGTCCGAGGTCGTCATCAAACGCTCGCTAAATTGCTGTAACCGTCTCACCTCGGCACTATCATCGGCTGCTGTAAAACGATCGAGGGCGGGCTGCAATGTGACAATAAACAATTGCATCAATAAAATAATGGCCGCCGCTGCAATCAGGCCTACCACTGTATTTGGCAACCACAGCCATCGAGCAATCCGCTCGCTAAATACCAAGGCGGTAATCACGAGCGCGGCCAATAATGGGCCACGCATCAAATACTTAATCATGCGGCGCTTAATGACACGGTCGGGAGCACCGGCACGAAAATAGGCCACCGTGTAACCCATAAAGGTAATAGCCGCACCAACAGACATGTTCACCAGCACAATACCGATCCAAGGAATGATGGCGGGCAAATAGAGCGGCCAACCGGTAGGCAATAAATAAGGAAACACGCCCAACATCGGCATGGCAAATGACACCACAAAATAGGTCATGCGCCGCTTGGTCGTGGTGGTCAATGATCGCCGTCGTGCCTCAACCAAGTTATACATCGCCCAGCCGCCGCAGGCAAAATAATAACAAGCAAACGGCAAGAAGAAAATGCCCGGGGTTAAATGTGGCAATAATTCATCAGTGGTGCCCGGCACGGCAATCCAATCGGTAAATGCTACCAAAATAAACACTAGCGACCCCATCATATAACCTGCATATGAGGCCCAACGCCGCGTTGGCGATACATCACCGGTTGCACGTAATAACAAATCCGACAAATCGAGCGCAACCGCTGGCATTAACGCAATACCAATCCACTGAAAGCGTAGCCACATAAATGGGTCACCTGTGCTGATTTGTGCCAACAGATCGCCCAAAAAAGTGCCAATAAGACAAGCCAACAAGCGAGCATACCCTCGTGCAATATGGCTAAGCCGGTTATATAACCCAAAATAAATGATCAGCGCAAATGCAGTAATGAGAATGCCAGTGGTAACAATGCGGTTAAGCAGTGTAGTGGCATTTAAAATGGCGATGAACATGATCAGTCTAAATTATGCACGATAGCAGCCAAGATCTATCTTATTTCACGCGCAACGATAGAAAAAGCACAATTTCTTCAGCACCATGAAAACCATCTGAATAACCACACAGACGAAAGCCCTTTGACTGAAAAAAGCGCGTGGCAGGCACATTTTTAGTGGTCACTTCGGCTGAGATGGTGCGCAAATTAAGCGTGCGCACTTGGGCAATGGCAACATCGATTAAACGACTAGCAATTTTGCGCCGCCGATAGTTTGGGCTAATACCCAAACATGCAATCCAGCCATTTTGATTCCACGATTGTATTGATAATCCAACATACCCGACCAATAGCTCGGTGTTGGTGCGGGTATGGGCGTTGTAATCATCTTCGCGGGCTACCCATAGGTAATCACATTTATAAATCAGTTGATAGAGGGCTTGTTGGCGAAAGGCCGCTGGCATACGGTTTTCGCTCGACAATGACGTGGTGCGCAAAGTGCTGATGAACTCTTCATCTTGTTCATTGACAACCGAAATTTGCCAAACAGCATCAGCAACATAATGATGATCGAGCGTTAGAATTTGCTCAATATCATCTTTTTCTGCAGAAGTGATTTTCATGTAAGCGTTAAAGTTGTTTCACACATCGCCGAAATATTGCCGTCACCACGCACCATGACCAAGCGCATTGGATAATTGCCGGCGGGGAACGAGCCAAAATTATAATTATTTAATAAAGTGCCAGCCGTAATACTATCGGTGCTGCGTACCAAAAATGACCATTGACCTTGCCCGCTCAAAATCATTTCAATTTTAAAATAGCCGCCCGGCTCCACTTGGGCATTGCCCCGCACCGTATAAATACGAGGGCCAGCTTCATTGGTTACGCTAAAAATTTGGGCGCGTGGGTTGGCACAATTCACCAAAACCGGCGTAGGCGGAATCAATGTAGGCGGCGGCGGCGGCGATGGTCGAATGGGGACAACTGTGGGTAATTGGGCAATGGTGGCGGTGGCAGAAATGATGATGGTTGGCGTAGGGGCGCTGACAGTAGTCGTAATAATACTGACTATTACACTGCCATTGGGCGCAGTTTGGGTAACAATGCTGCGTGTCGAAGGAAGCGCCCCCCCGACTGGTGTGGCAAAAATTACCGTAGGTGTAAACCGCGCGGTTGGCAATGAGGTTGGCAGCACAAAGGTTCCTGTTGCCCCAGCCGTAGCACGGCTGCTCACTTCGGTTGTGGCTGGGGCAAGTGTGCTGACAAAAAACACCCCCGCCCCTAACAAAACACATGCAATCGCCCGAAAAATTGAGCCGACCA
>CAMDWA010000139.1 GCA_945877855.1 Thermoflexus hugenholtzii JAD2
AAGCCGCCCCATAACAACCCTGAGATAGTGATTTCGGCGAAAAATTGTTTTAAGAAACACTGTCTTAAAGCCGTCTGCGGCGCAAGAATAGTGTAACGATAACGATGACGATGACAAACAACAACAGCGCCCCAATGGCGGTGGTGAGAATGCTGGCGAGATTGGGGGCGACGCTGGTGGTATTTGTGCTTGGGGCAGCCGGTTTGCTTTTATCGGCGTTGCCGTCGCTTACTTTGCGTAGGCCGACATAAAAATCGACTTGCCCGCTCGATGGCACATTCACCTGTGCATTGAGCACGGTGGTGGCGTTGTAGTTGGGGGTGATGGAGGCAGCCACGATATACGGAATGCCCGACTGCACATTTAAAAAGCATTTTGGCTCGTTAACCCCATCGGTTACGTGCGAGAAGATGATCTGATTGGTGCCGGGCAAGCTTACATTAAATGGCACTAATGGCACTAAATCTTCGGTGCGATCGCGCTTGCCACTGCCGTTATTGTCGTAATAAGCCAATACGCAAATAATGCCATAGGTCGGGGCCGATACCGTGCCCGATGTCGCGGTGGTGGTGGTAATCGGTTGGCTGGGTAATGCCCCAGCCGGTAATTCAATCGTAAGTTCTTGCCCCAATGCCAAGCGGTCGTTGCTCAGGCGGTTGAGTTGGCGAATTTCTTCGGTGGTTTTGTTATAGCGCTGGGCAATGGATGCGAGCGAATCCCCCTCTTTGACCACGTGTTTGATGCCGGTGACTGAACGTGTGACATTGGATTGGGCTGGTGTGGTGGGCTGTATAGGGGCTGCCGAGGCGTTTAATACCTCAATTAACATATCGTCCCAATACACTTCGTTATGCCGCACCACATCGCGCATGGTGGCCGAGGTATAGACCAAAATGGTGCTGGCTTTGGCTTCAATTTCAACGCTGAAGGGCTTAAAGTCGTCTCTGGCATCTTGTTCGGCAGACCATACCACCTGACCGTTTAGCGGGTTGGCACGTCCGGCATCGCCGCCGGTCGGGTCGATGCCGATCTTGAGTTTGATATCACGCGAGGGCCGCGCCGACAAAATGCTGTCGTCGTTGGTTGACCACATTTGACCATAAGCCGTAAACCGAATCTTTGCACCCGGCGTAAGGCCGGTGATAGCGCGGTAAATGCCGCCGGTAAAGGTTTTATTTTCGACAAAAACCCGTTGTGCGCCTAGCCCACTTTTTACTCGTTTAGGGCTGCGGGTTTGGTCATATTGCGGCTGAAAATTGATGCCTTCGGCATCGGTGTCTTTGCGCGACAAAAACCACACCCCCCAGTTTTTGGGCACTTTGCACAATTCTGAACCGCACGAGGCCAGCGGGTCATTGATAAATTCACTCTCAAAATCTTCTTTTAGGATGGGGGTGCCGAGCACAGGTGGAGGCGTGGGCGCTGGTGTTTGTGCCAATGCGGGCGTAGGGTGATTGACGCACATCAACATGAAGATGAGCGCGAGGTGTAATGGGTGAAAAATCGACCGAGCGAAATTGGGTATGCCGAGGCAATGCCGACATTTTTGTTGCTGCCGATCTTGAGTTGCTATTTTCATTTTGTGGGGAAAATCATAACTGAATCTCTAAGCGTCTTGTTATTTTCGCTGATGATCGTGAGCCGTTGCCCATCGCTACGACGATAAATGCCGACTAAAATTTGATCGGTGCTGGGGTGGAGGTCTAACGCTGCGGTGGGTGTGTTGCCGTTAGATTGCGCCATAAGCGGATGAAGATCGACAATCTGATCACCCACCTGCCAAGTGGGCATGGGGAATAGGCCATATGCGGGGCTGCCATCATGTTGGGCGATAAGATTGCCACTCCGCAATACATGCACAAACACCGCATAATCTTCGCGGATGGGTTGCTGGGTGCGCCAGATGAGCGTGACGGCGGCTGGGTTTTGCGTGAGTGTGCTTGCCGCCATTAGCTCGATGCCGCCCTCAAATTGGGCAATGTTGTTGCTCACGGGCGTTGCCGTGATTGGCGCGACACTGATGCCGACAAAGGCGCGGCGCGGCTGTGGGTCTTTATCACCCTGCGCCAGCGCCCCCAACATGGCGTTAAATTGGGCGGGGTGGGGCAAGGCATTGCGCAGGGTGGCCCAGTCATGATTGGGGTCAAAAATAATGAGCGCGGGTTGGGTCGGGGTGATGACGATTGCCTTGCCCTCGGCAATGATTTGGGTGCTGGGCGCATAGGCTTGCGGGGCGAGAAATTGTAGCGCTGGGTTGTCGTTGGCTAAACGCTGATCGAGGTATAACTGGGTGGTTGGGGGTGTCTGCTGGATTTGTGCCAAGGCCACATTGTGCGACTCTAGCCAATAGCTGGTGAGTGGGTTTTTGACATAATTGTCAAAATAATCGGCGCGGGTTCCGATCAGGCTGATGCCGAGCACAAATGTGGCGACCAAGGCCGGTGGCGTTACCCAGCCCCGAAATGGGCGGGTGAAGAAATATAACCCCATGAGATAGCCTTGTTTAGACAACCAAGCCAAACTTGCCTCAAGCCCAATCGCCAACACCATGCACGCCGCGGGCAGCGCCCCAATCGCCCGCAGATAATGGGGCGTGTCTTCAGCCAAAATGGTGGGGACGAGAAATACGCTTAGCCACAGCAAGAGCACAAGCGCGGCTTTGCCATGTTGTGGGTTGGGGCCTGTGCGCAGCCACTGCCACACCCGCCATAAAACAACCACCACCCCGATGAGAAAAAAGGGCGTGACTAAGCCATCAAACACCGGACGTAATGACAAATTGTGCCGCCAAATGCGGTCGCCTTGCGCGGCAAACATGCTAGCGGCCTTGCCAATATTGCCCAGCAGTGTGCCCCAAAAATCGCCATGATTGATGATGGGGTTAAGAATAGAGACTTGCCCAGCGCGATTGAAAAACAAATCGGGGTGACGGATGAGCCACACACCCAAGGGCGCCACGGCTGCGACGAGGCCAGCGCAAAATGGCAACATGGCGCTTTGTAAGTTAGAGGCAGGTCTTAGACCTGCCCCTCGATTTGCTGCCATCATCACGATCAAAAATGCAACCCCAAACGGCAATAACATCTGCGCCGAGGTATAGGTGTAAAACGTGAGGCCAAACAATACACCGGCGGCGATCATGCGCCCGCGACGCATTTGCCCGTTTGATTGCGCCGCCCACGCCGCACAACCCATCGCCAAACACAGCAACAGCGGCAGGGTGATGGCGCGATAGGCCACGCGGCTGATAGCGAGATGCCAAAAATTGACCGCCAAGGCCGCCGCACTGAGCATGCCAACCCGCGCCGAAAAGAGCCAGCGCCCTGCGAAATAAATGGCGGGAATGGTGAGAATGCCGATCACGGCAGAGGCACTGCGCACGGCTTCGACTGTGCGCCCAAACACAGCGATAAACACGGCCAGCCAATACATAAACAATGGTTCGCGCCCATTGTTGGCGGCAAAATAAAGCGCCCAGCGGCCTTGCAATATAGCGGCGGCATCTAGCCCATAAAAGGCCTCATCTCGATACAGGCCGGGTGGCAAACTGCCAATGTGATCGAGCCTCAGCCATGCGCCGATGCTGATGATGATGAAAAGCGGCCCTAGGGCGCGCCAGTTGATGCTCATATCGGTAAATTTAACATCAGCACATCAAGCGCCAGCCGCGCATTGACATTTTGGGCCAATTGTTTGCGGGTGGTGGCGATGGCCCGCATGGTGTGGGTGGCGATGCGGGCTTGTTCGCTGTGCTTGGCGAGATCACGCCAATATAAGGCCCAATCTTCGAGCAACACTTCTATATCGGCATCATCGGCACGCGCCAGCTTTTCGGCGTAGGCAAGGCGCTCGGCGCGGTTGCTATTTAATAGGCGTTTTAAGTCGCTCAGGCGTTGTTCGTGCGCGGCATATAGGCTGTCATCGCTTAATAAGGCCAGTGCTTTGCCAACCTGCCCGCGGGCGGCCCACGCTGCGGCTTTGGCTTTGATGGCATCGTGCCCGCGCTGAATGAGCGCGGCTTCGATCACCCCGGCCCCCACTGGGCGCAAATTGAGCACTTGGCAACGCGAGGCGATCGTCGGCAACACATTTTCGATGCTGGGCGCGATCAGCACCAACACCACTTTGGGGTTGGGTTCTTCGAGCGTTTTGAGAATGGCATTTTTGCCGCCATCGCTCATAAGATGGGCATCATTAATGACAGCGATACGGTGGCTGCTCTCGACCGGCGATAACGAGAGCGTGCGCATTAAATCGCGCAGTACCTCGACCTTAATCGAGCCGTCGATGGCATCGATCCAACTTAAATCGGGGTGCTTGTTTTGCGCAATCAGGTGATGCGTGCGTTGCGGGTTGCTCGATTCACGCGCCAGCACCGCCTTGGCCATTTCACGCGCCAAGGTGGCTTTGCCAATGGCGCTTGGCCCGACAAACAAATGTGATTGCGCCAATTGCCCACGTGCAATGGCGCGTTCAAGCCGTTTTACAGCCCATTCATGGCCGATGATGTCCCAAGTCATTTGAGTAGATAGTGATAGTAGATAGTGATAGTAGATAGTGATAGTAGATAGTTAATGTCCTCAACTGCTTACTATCTACTATCTACTATCTGCTATCTGCTGATTGACGCTAGTGTACACCTGAACGGTTTGCTTGGCAATGCTATGCATGGTGAAGTGATTGAGCACCCGTTGTCGTCCTTGGGCTGCTAATCTTTCGCATAGGTTGGGATCGCTGGACAACTGTTGTAGCGCTTGTGCGAGGGCTTGCACATCGTTTTCGGCGAAGGTCAACCCGCCATCGCCAATCACTTGCGGTATTTCGCCACAAGTTGAGCCGACAACGGGCACGCCGCAAGCCATCGTCTCAATTAACACCCGCCCAAATTGTTCTTTCCAATTGGGCAGGGTGCGCGACGGCAAGACCAAGGTGTCGATCTCGTGATAAAACTCGCGGATGCGAGTGGAGGGCAGCGGCGGGCGAAATTCGACCCGCTCGGCAATGTTGAGCGTATGGGCAAGGCTTTGCAACATGGCTTGTTGTTCGCCATTGCCGATGATGAGGGCGCGGGTATTGGGCAGGCGAGCCACCGCCTGCAACAGCAAATCAACGCCCTTTTCAGGCACTAATCGCCCCGCAAAGCCGATGATAAAGGGTTTTTGCTGGTTCGGGGGGCGTTTTATGGGTGCGAAGTGTTTTTCATCGACCCCAAATTGCGGGATGACGGCGGTGTTGAGCGGAGGGTATTTGCGTTGCCACACTTGTTGCGCCTCGTTGCTGCCCATCATGGCTGCATCGATATGGCGTAGCACCCATTGCTCCATCCATCTAAAGGGCGGTGGGTATTGGCGGTGGATGTTTTGCCAGCTAAATAACACCGTGCGGGCGCCGATGCGCCGCGCCGCCCGCACCGCTAAAAATGTCGCTAAGTTATACGGCTCTTCGTCAATATGCACCACGTCGGGTTTTAGCGCGGCCAATTCGGCGGTGAGGGTGGGGTAATGGTGCAAATGGTAATTGCCGCTCAAGCGAATGGGGATGACACGCAAATCATGTTTCTTCGCATAGGCAGATTCGAGCTTTTGTGCCCCCCAATGGGGCGGCACAAAGGTCACCAATTGTGAGCCATCATCACGGTCAGACAATACTTTGTCAATCAGCTCACACTTATGTTGATACGCTGCCACGACCAGCGCTTTTGAAATCATTGCTACACGCACGGGGGCGAATGATAGTGGATTGTGATTTGGGCGTGATGATAGGGTGCATTGTGTTATTGGCGAAGGTGAGAGAAATTAGGTTTTTTGTGAGACAAAATAAAAGTCGTGCTCGCTATGATTGAAAACAAGATAAACGAGAATAAATTTGATGGATGCGCGGTAAATTCTATTTTTACCCGCAATTATCAAGCAAAAACTGGATAAAAATCATGAGAACGAACAAAATTAAAAACGGGATGTCTTCAATAGCGATGGGTATGACCACATTTGTCTTGTCTGCAAATATGACTTTTGCGGCTGTGCCGGCCGCCCCTGTGGGTGATTTTATTGATATTGACCCCAACGCCCTTGATTTTACGTGTGTGCCCCCTCAGCCATTGGAAGGGATGCCGAAAAATAGCTGGATGTTTTTTATCAATTTTGGTAAAAGCTACGGCAAAGACACGCCCGATGGCTGTTTGTTGACATGGAATCAGCAATGGGCAGCGCTGCCAACCTATACCAAAATTAAATGCACCAATGTCAATAATGTCACGATTAAACAGGGTAAAGGTTTCTTTAACGGCACGAACCATATCGAATGTCCCTTTAACCTAAAGCAATATTTGCCAGAATTGCCCGACGAGGTATTTTATAAGCATCTCGAAATGAGTGCCAAAATTGACAATTTATCTGAGACAAAGAGCGAAAAGGATAAATTTGAACACCCGATTGTTAAACACGATAGCTTTGGTTTGAGTGCTGAGTGGATTGGTGAGCCGAATGCCAATGTCAAGCTAAATATGACATCAGTGCATCGGTATACTGATGCTGGCGCTTTACTCTCTCATTTAGAGTCAACCTTTACCTATCCCAACACGACTGTTGCCTCGGTGTTTGCCAATGGTGGGCGCGTGATTACCTCGAAATATGCCACGCATTTTTATGGCTATAACAATAACTTCGAAGCTCAACGTATTACTCATTATCGCGGTATTGGCCCCAACCAGCAAGAGATAGGCAGCACAGCTGCCCAAGCATTTATGTCGGTAAAAACCGCGCCTAATATCATTCGCATTGGTAAGTCGGGCAGCCGGCATTTGGTTGGTGTACTCGATTATGTGGTGGTAACGCATTATGACGTTTGGCCGTAATGCTTAGCATCGTTTACCCCTTCTTTACGACTAATGCCGAAAAACGACCTCGATTAAGAGGTTGTATAAAAACATCGTAATTTGTCTCTCACAAAGCTCACGAAGCCCACAAAGGGTTTATAAAAATACTTTCTTTGTGTTCTTTATGTGCTTTGTGGTGAAAATCAAATTTGCGTAAGTTCTATAAAACTTAATTGGGGCGCTGTTTGAATGAGCGCAAATTTCAGAGATCTTGACATGACTTTAACTTGGTAGACGTTCGACAGACGGTTTGCGCCTAGCCAGTTGGCGATTGTGAAAAGATTCACAACTTGTAGAATGCAACCATGTGAATCACTTAATGCACTGGCTTTGGTGAATGCGTTTGCGCCCTTTTGCCACGCAACAAGGTGCTTATGAGGAATGCAAGACGAATGAAGGCAATTTTGCCGGTGCTTGTAAGGATTTTAAAATAGACGCGGCTTTGGAGGCCAAAATGATTCAATTGTTTGTTAACCTCATTTCGGGCTTGTTGCTCGCTGCACTCGTGTGGCGCAATGGTCGCGCACGGCTGCCGCGTAACTCTAAAGCCGTGCGTTATTTCAAAATTGCTGGGGCATTGCTGTTGGGGGCGCAAGTGGCAATTTATGCCCTGTTTGGCTTTGGCGAAATATTTGGCGGCGATTGGAGCGGGGCTGGGCATTTGCTGCAAGCCCTGATTGTGACGGCGTTGGCGGTGTTGGCATGGCTGCGCCCGCGTGAGGGTGGGTTGGCGCTGTTAATTGGGGTGGCGGCTTTTCTGCTCAGCTTTGCCATAGGCGGTAGTTTGCCGCCGGTGTCGGTGTTGTCGGCCTCCATCGTCATTATCGCCGTGCCACAGGCGTTGGCGGGGTTGTGTTTTTGGCAAGCCAGTCGCTCGCGGTGATTCTTGTGGGCTTGGCAGTGTAGAATATATTAAACGATAAGTGCTATGACCCAAAATCAGACATCCCCCCGCATCCCTAAATCTCTGGCCCTCTCGCTGATGCTTGGCGCAGCCTTGGTTGTGCCGTTCTTCGCCCTTGAATGGGTGAACCGCAGGGCATTTAACGAAGAATTTCCGTTGATGTTGTTTACCTTTATGTCGATTCATGCGCTGTTGATTGGATTGTTGCTCGCGCCGGTTTTGCAATGTTTTCAAGCCCAAAGAAACCTGCGCACCTTGAAACTCGGCCACTGGGTTGGGCTTTTATTTGCTATTTTTCTTATTTATGCGTATGTCGGGGTGCTGATTGACCAATTCCCTTGTTTTATGGGTGTGCCGAATTGTGACTAAAGATTGGGATTGGGCTGTCTTTAAACCACCTCTTTGCGCATCGACAACGCAATGCCAAATTGGGTTTGGGCGCTGCCCAATGCTTTGAAGCCACAGGCGAGGTAAAAATGCTCGGCATGTAGATTGGCGACGACATAAATGGCTTGCGCCCCCTGAGCGCGTGCGATGTCATTGCAATGGGCGACCAAGGTTTTGCCATACCCGCGCCGCCATGCCTCGGGTTCGACAAATAAGCCATCTAGCTCAAGATTGCCATCGTCACGCGCCAGCCATGCGGCAAAACCTTTCACTTCGTTTGCGTCTTCGATGACAAAAACTTGCCCGTTTTCGATTTGTGTCAGCGGTAGCTCGATGCAGTTTGGGTGCGCTAGCAATGCCTCACGGTCATTGGGGTTGTTGAGCGAGGCCCGCCATTGCAAGGCTTCAAGTGCTTTTTGCTCATGGGGCTGTGCCGGTCGGATGGTGTATTTGTTTTGCATGGATGTGTGAATGTTATAGACGACTAAACTAAAGATTGCGGATAGCTCGTATGATACCGGCGGCTCTGCTTGCCGCGGGGATTAAAATCCTGCGCTGGGCACACAAAGACCGCCTGCGCGGTCTAAATGTTTAGCCTGCGCAGGCGGGCTTCGTAGGCTAAGCGCGCCATTTCTAATGGCTGCGGCCTCTCGTCATTCCCTCGAAAGAGGGAATCCATAACGCGGTAGCATCAATTTGATGGGATTGCCACATTTTCACCGGCCTCGTTATGGATCTCCGCGTTCGCGGAGATGACGGGTTAAGCACAGGGCTAACTTTTGAACAACCTTGAACATGCAGGTTGTGTTTTACAAGGCCATCGCCAATTTATTTTTAAATTGGGGGATGTGTTTAACCCGTCTTTACAGGGTTGGCGAAATGCAATTACGCCGTCTTGCGCATGGCCGCAATGGTGCCTTGGGCGACGGCGCACAGCGTTTCGTTGCCGTCGGCGACGGCAAACACATCGCAACGGCACACGGCTTGGCTTTGGCCGGCATATACCACATGGGCGCGGGCGATCAGCGTTTCGCCTTTGGCCGGGCGCACATAGTTGATCTT
This sequence comes from Thermoflexus hugenholtzii JAD2, assembly GCA_945877855.1. GTDB lineage: Bacteria > Chloroflexota > Anaerolineae > J036 > Brachytrichaceae > AQU-03. The sequence goes on from CAMDWA010000139.1 coordinate 9,228, forward strand.
GAATTCGGAGGTCACGATGCTGGGGCCAAGCGCATACCCACCGGCGAAGGTCAGCGCGTTATCGGCGGCATATGAGATCACCCCGCCATGCACAAAGCCGAATTGCTGCTTGATTTGTGCGGTGATGGGCACGCGAATTTCAACGCAATCGGCTCTGAAGGCGGTGAGTTGGGCGGCTAACAAAACGCTAAAAGGTTGCGTTTGTAGCACGTGTTGGGCAGATTCGAGGGCGGTGGGCATGTTTAGCTTAGCGATTCGGCCCGATTTCACCGAGATGGGTGTATTTAAAGCCTTTGGCATATTTTAGCCCATAGCCAAATACGCGGTCGAAGCTGGCATGGGCGAACAAAATTGCGCCTGCCGCTTGCAGCCACCACACCCCGCCCAACATGCCCAGCGCTGTGACGGCAATCGCCACGGCTTTGTGATGCGCCAAGTTGTAGGCCCATGCCCCAACCTTGGGGCCAAGCGCATAGCCGATCATCGCAAGGTCGGGCGCAAGCAGGAACACGACAAACCACCACCACGCCACACCGGTTTGTTGAAACAGCCAAAAGCCCGCGAGACACATTGCGGCTTCTTCTAATTTGAGTAAGTTTTGCATAAAAGGATTGTATCTTTTCAATACTTGGGGGCAACCCAAAAGGTAGGGGCACGACATGCCGTGCCTCTACCTTTTGGATTGCCCAACCAACCCCAACACCAAGGCGCAACCCGCGATGATAGACAATGTGCCGAGCATTTGCGCCAGCGAGAGCCGCTCGCCGAGCAAGAGCGTGCCGACCAGCACCGCCACCACCGTCACCACAAACTCGACACTGATGGTTTTGGTAGCGCCGATGGCGCTGACCAAGCGGAAATAGATGACATAGGCGAGGGCGCTCATGGTGCTGCCCAGCAGCAGCAAATAGCCAAAGTCGATCAAACGTGGCGTGGTGGGCACGGGCACAAGCCACAACAGCGGCAGTGTCATCAACCCGCCCCACAAAAATGAGCCGATCGTGACCTCATGCGAGCCGACCTGCCGCAAATAGCGGCTGGCGTAATTGCTGCCAAAGGCCGCGCAAATGGCGCCAAAGACTGAGGCGACGCAGCCCACGATGAAATCGTTGTTGATGGCGACGGTGGGGAAGCCAACCAACAGCACAATGCCAATTAGCCCAAGCAGCAAACCCGCCACCCCAGAGCGGCTGATTTTTTCGATGCCCCACATTTGCCCAATGAGCATGGAGAACAGCGGGATGGCGGCGACAAAGACGGCGGTCATGGCGGTGCCAATGCGTGGCGCGGCGACCGACAGCCCCACCAATTGCCCGGCCACCGTTGTGGCCCCAACAATGGCGAAGGGCTGCCAACCGACGCTAAAGTTGAGTTTGCGCCCAGATGCAAGGCTGATGGCGAATAAGACACCCCCCGCGACCAATGCGCGAAATGTGACCGCCCCCACCCAGCCAAACGCTTGCACGACATTGACCACCACCAAAAATGATAGCCCCCAAATGAGCGACAAGGCCAAATAGGCCAGCAAATGTTGAATTTTCATCGGCGCAAAATCATGCAAGTGGCGGTGGCGTGGGCGTAAAAATTGCCGTCGCTGTCTTTGAGCGTGCCTTCGGCGATGCCCAGTGTGCGGGTGGTATGGATGACTTTGCCTTCGGCGATGAGCGGCACATTTTGTGGCACGGCTTTGAGCATTTTGACGTTCAGATCAATTGTGCCATAAGCGATACCGGGACCAAGCGTGGTGTGAATGGCGCAGCCTGTGACCGAATCGAGCACGGTGGCGATAAAGCCGCCATGCACGCCGCCCAATGGGTTAAGGTGACGATGATCGGCCATCGCCTCGAACACAATTCGACCATATTCGACCGCCACGCCTTTCATTGGTATGGTGACAGCGATGGAAGGCATGGGGAGTTTGCCCTCGCCCATCGCTTGCATAATTTCAAGCCCCGACATTTTTTCGATTGACATGGGCGTTATTATGGCATGGGCGTATAGATAGTAGCGAATTCGCTACCATTTTGACCCTTACAAAATTTATGTCAAATGATTACCGCGATTTATAGCGTATTGTGATGATTGGGAAATAAATTTTGTTTT
>CAMDWA010000140.1 GCA_945877855.1 Thermoflexus hugenholtzii JAD2
GGTTGAGCTAGGTTTCACCTTTTTTTACTTGTTTTCATCTTTTTTTGCTCAAGTTTTTGCCCTTGAGCCGATATGCTGTTTTTCAGTGCATTCGCCTATCTCTTTTGATGCCAGATTGTCTTGCGCTGGAAGTGCCAAACTCCAGTGCCCGTGAATTTATTCACGGGCGAGATGGCGAAGGTATTAATGTTAGATGGGGGTTCTATGGATTTATTACTTGCTTTTTTTATTTCTGTTTTCGCTTTCGGTTTTTTGGCGGTCATAGCCTATAAATTGATGGATATATCGATTAAACGAACGATGCGTTTTTTTCGTAAGTTGTCAGTTTAAACGATAAGGCCGAACACACTATCTTTTCGTATTTGGCGAGGCTGTTCAACAACTCGCACTGCGTTTAATGCGTCATCTCCGCGAACACGGAGATCCATAACATGGCGGGCAAAAGATGTGGCAAATGCATAAAGTTGTGCCTGCCACGTTATGGATTCCCTCTTTCGAGGGAATGACGAGGTGACTTTTGAACAGCCTTGTCGTGTTTGGAGCAGACAAAGCACGCTCCAAACACGAAGGGATAGTGGGTTCGGCGAAAACGATTTACCCACCTGACCAGTTGCCCATTACCCACCTGACCAGTTTGCGATTAACCATTCCCCACTTGCATATGCCACATATTCTCACTAGGCTTGGGGCATATGAACCTCACTACCCAATACCTGGGGTTAACCCTAAAAAACCCCATCGTTGCCTCTGCTTCGCCGCTGTCGCGCACTGTTGGTAGTATCGAGCAATTGGCGACTGCTGGGGCGAGCGCCATTGTCTTATACTCGTTATTCGAGGAACAATTGGCGAATAAGGCCACGCCTTACGCACAATATCAAGAATTTAGCCACGAACCGCGAATGCGTGCGCGTGCGGCTTTTAGTGCGCCCAGTTATAGCGCTGACCCTGATGATTATTTTGCGCTGATTGCCCGCGCCAAACGGGCCGTCGATATTCCCATCATCGCTAGTTTAAATGGCATTACCCCCGGGGCATGGGTAAAAAATGCCCGCAAAATACAAGAGGCTGGGGCCGATGCGCTTGAGCTAAATGTTTATTACATCCCTGTCAACCGCGCCATCAGCAGTGCCGAGGTCGAAGACCGTTATGTGACGCTGTTGAAGCAGGTTAAAGAGGTCATCGATATCCCCATCGCCATGAAACTCAGCCCATTTTTTAGCGCATTGCCCAATTTTGCCCAAAGGCTGGCCGAGGCTGGCGCACAAGGCTTGGTGATGTTTAACCGCTACTATCAACCCGATATCGAAATTGATGAGACCGATGTCGCGCCGCGTATACGCCTAAGTGATTCTGGTGAAATGCGGCTGCCGTTGCGCTGGGTGTCATTGTTATATGGGCGGGTCGATAGCGATTTTGCCATTAGCACCGGTGTGCACACCTATAAAGACGTGTTGAAGGGGGTAATGGCCGGCGCTAAAGTAACCATGATGGCATCGGCGCTGTTGCAACATGGGGCAGAGCATATTGGCAAGGTGTTGCAAGAAATGACGCAATGGCTGGATCGGCGCGGCTATGAATCGGTTTATCAGATTCAGGGTAACTTGAGCCACATCACCACATTTAACCCTGACCAAATGGCGCGCACCGACTATATGCAGGTGCTCGATTCGTGGGGGCAAGTGACCGTCAATTGGGAATTAACCAATTCGAGTGGAATGCGGTCGAAACAGGAATAGGGTTATGACTACGGTAAAAACAGACACCCGCTATAAATTGGTCGAGGCTACCTTGCGGCGGCATGGCTACAGCGCCAATGCCCTCATTGAGGGGTTACACACCGTGCAAGAGGCTTGGGGTTATTTAGACCCCGATGTATTGCGTTGGCTGGCCCGCACGCTTAAATTGCCCATGAGCAAAGTGTATGGGGTGGCGACGTTTTACAACCGATTTGTGTTAAAACCCCAAGGCGAGCATAGCTGTGTGGTGTGTCTTGGCACGGCTTGTTATATCAAAGGTGCGCCTAACACCCTCAAAAAAATTGAGCATGATCTGCATTTAACCCCGGGCATGACCACCGCCGATCAGCGGGTGTCGTTGCTTAAAGCGCGGTGTATGGGGTCGTGTGGGCTAGCGCCGGTGGTGGTGATGGATGGCACATTAGTGGGCAAAGTATCACCCGAACAAGTGACAGAACGTCTACAGGAGTGGCTAGCATAATGCAAGATGAAGTTGCCACCTTACTCGAAAAAACCGCGTCAACCGAGCGAATGGCACAATCGCGCTATTCGCAGCGCATACAGGTGTGTATGGGCACGGCTTGTATGGCGCTAAACAGCGAACAAGTGAAAACTGCGCTTGAACATGCGGTGATTGAAAATGGCATACAAAAGCAATGCCAAGTGCAACGGGTGGGTTGCCCGGGCTTATGTTCATTGGGGCCGATGCTGCGTGTGATCGACAAAACCATCACGGCTGAGGCCAACGAACCCCGTGAGACACTCTATCAACAAATAACGCCCGAAGTCGCACCAGCAATTGTAACAAGCCTAACCCCTGCGGCGCAGCCAACTTCGGCACTCGATGCCCATCGGTGTGAGGTGGCCGACACGTTTTTTAAACGCCAAGTAAAAGTGGTGCTTGAGCATTGCAGCCACATCGACCCAGAGCGTATCGAAGATTATATTGCGCATGGCGGCTATCGCGCCATTCAAAGCGTATTGACCGAATGGACACCCCAGCGCGTGATTGACAGCATTACCAAAGCGGGGTTGCGCGGGCGAGGCGGGGCGGGCTACCCGACCGGCCTGAAATGGGCGACGGTTGCCAAGGCCAATAGCAGCAATGGCAAAAAATATGTCATTTGTAATGGCGATGAAGGTGACCCGGGTGCCTATATGGATCGCAGTGTGATGGAAGGCGACCCGCATCGTGTGATTGAGGGGATGATGATTGCCGCCTATGCCATTGGCGCAAGCCAAGGCTATGTTTATGTGCGGGCCGAATCGCCTTTGGCCGCCAAACGGTTGCGCGTCGCTATTCGGCAAGCCCAGCGGGCTGGCTTGTTGGGCAACAATATCGCTGGCAGCGCCTTTCATTTTGATATTGAGCTGCGGCTGGGGGCGGGCGCATTTGTGTGCGGCGAAGAAACCGCACTCATCGCCTCGATTGAGGGCGGGCGTGGCCAGCCGCGCCCACGCCCACCTTACCCTGCCGAATCGGGCTTGTGGGGCTGCCCGACGCTCATTAATAATGTCGAAACCTTCGCCAACATTGCGCCCATTATCGATAAAGGTTGGGAATGGTATGCCGGAATTGGCACAGCCAAAAGCAAAGGCACAAAGGTCTTTGCGCTGACTGGTCAAGTCAAAACATCGGGGCTGATCGAAGTGCCGATGGGCATCACCCTGCGTGAAATTGTGTTCGACATCGCGGGGGGCATTCCCAACAATCGCCAATTTAAGGCCGTGCAAACCGGTGGGCCATCGGGCGGCTGCATCCCCGAAAAATTTCTGGATATGCCGGTTGATTATGAGTCGCTGGCCAAAGTTGGCTCGATTATGGGGTCGGGTGGCATGATTGTGATGGACGACAGCACCAACATGATCGAAGTGGCACGCTTTTTTATGGAATTTTGTATGGATGAGTCGTGTGGCAAATGTGTGCCGTGTCGGGTTGGCACGGTGCAATTGCATCGGCTGCTTAGCAAATTTGTCGATAAAACCGCCACCCCTGCCGACCTGATCAAACTAGAAGGGTTGTGTAAATTGGTGAAACACACCAGTTTATGTGGGCTGGGTCAAGCCGCGCCCAACCCTGTCATTAGCACACTCAATTATTTTCGTGAGGAATATGAACAATGTCTAAAACCCTCACCCTAAATGGGCAAATGATTAGCGCCCGCGAGGGCGAAAGCATTCTCGATGCCGCGCGTGATGCGGGTGTCTCTATCCCCACCTTGTGCCACATGAATGGCGTGGGCGATGTTGGGGCATGTCGTATGTGTTTGGTTGAATTGGCTGGCAGCGGCAAACTTGTGCCCGCCTGCACTACCAAAATTAGCGAAGGCATGGAGGTGAATAGCGACACCCCGCAATTGCGCGAATATCGACGCATGTTGGTTGAGCTTATTTTCTCGGAGCGCAACCACGTATGCGCGGTGTGTGTGGCGAATGGCAATTGCGAATTGCAAGACCTCGCCATTCATGTTGGCATGGATCACGTGCGCTACGATTATTTATACCCCGCCGAAAATGTCGATGTGTCGCACCCGATGTTTGGCATGGATCACAATCGCTGTATTTTGTGCACACGCTGTGTGCGCACCTGCGACGAAATTGAAGGGGCACATGTGTGGGATATCACCGCACGGGGGATTAAATCGCACACCATTACTGGGCTGGCCGAGCCATGGGGCGAGGTGAATACTTGTACCAGTTGTGGCAAATGTGTGATGGCATGCCCCACTGGCGCTATTTTTAAATTGGGCGCAACGGTGGCCGAGATGGAGAAAGACCGCGAAAAATTGGCTTTTCTCAAAAACGCCCGTGAGCGCCGCGAGTGGGTTTGAGGGGAGACCGAAGAAGCAAGAATCAAGAACCAAGATGTAAGAAGCAAGATAAGTTGATTTTGTGATTAAGTTAGAGGTGACTGGCTTTGTGATCTTGGCTGGTTTTGGGGTGAAAAAATTATGGCAAATAAAGTTAAGTTGGCAACAGTGTGGCTGGGCGGATGTTCGGGCTGTCATATGTCATTTCTTGATCTCGACGAATGGCTGTTTGATTTGGCGCAACAGGTCGAGTTGGTATTTAGCCCTATCGCCGATGTAAAAATCTTCCCCGAAGGGGTAGATGTGGCATTGATTGAGGGGGCCGTCGCCAACGAAGATAACCTTGCTTTGGTTAAACGCGTACGGGCGTGCAGCAAAATGATCATTTCGTTTGGCGATTGTGCCGTGACTGGCAATGTTACCGCCTTGCGCAATATATTGGGGCCAAATAACGCCGAGCAAGTATTACAACGGGCGTATCACGATGTGCAAAATTTGCAACCACAATCGCCCCGATTTGTGGTCGAAGATTGTGTTACAAACACCTTGCACGAGATCGTGCCACCCTTGCTGCCGCAAGTGCTGCCCGTGCATGCGGTGGTGCCGGTCGATGTGTATTTGCCGGGCTGCCCGCCCCCAGCCCCACGAATTCGGGCCGTGTTAACGCAATTATTAGCGGGCAACACACCCCAAATGATTGGGCGTGAGATGTTGAAGTTTGGGTAGTTATGTCAAAAACCATTTTAATTGACCCTGTATCGCGGATCGAAGGCCATGCCAAAATCACGATTTATTTAGATGAAACCGGCGCGGTCAATGATGCACGTTTTCATGTGACCGAGTTTCGCGGTTTTGAAAAATTTTGCGAGGGGCGACCAGTGGGCGAAATGCCGAGCCTAACAGCGCGGATTTGTGGCATTTGCCCCGTTAGTCATTTGTTGGCCTCGGCCAAAGCTGGCGACGATATTTTATCGGTGCGTATTCCCATTGCGGCCCAAAAGCTGCGGCGGTTGATGAATTTGGGGCAAATTGTGCAATCTCATGCTCTCAGCTTCTTTCATCTCAGCGCACCCGATTTTTTGCTCGGTTTCGATTCACCACCCGCCCAACGCAACGTGTTTGGCTTGATGAGCAGCCAGACCGACTTAGCACGGGGTGGCATTCGGCTGCGCCAATTTGGGCAAACGATTATTGAATTATTGGGCGGGCGCAAAATTCACCCTGCGTGGGCCGTGCCCGGTGGCGTGCGTAGTGGCATCGGCGATGACGAAATCAACCAAATCCGCGAGCGCTTGCCCGAATCGATTGCGGTGGCGCAACAAGCGCTGCAATTGTATAAAACCTTGCTCGAAACTTACCACGAAGAAGCCAGTATTTTCGGCAATTTTCCCTCATTGTTTATGAGCTTGGTGGGCCGAGATGGCGCATGGGAGCATTATGATGGCGTATTGCGTATGGTGGATAGCGCGGGTAAAACGCTGTGCGACATTGAGCCACATCATTATGCCGACACGTTGGGCGAGGCGGTTGAGGCCTGGAATTACCTCAAATATCCCTATTACAAGCCGATGGGCTACCCCGACGGCATGTATCGGGTGGGGCCATTGGCGCGGTTGAATGTGTGTACGCATATCGGCACGCCTTTGGCCGATGCCGAATTGCGCGAATTTAGACAGCGGGTCGGCGTTGATGGCGTGGTCAGCTCGTCATTTCAATATCACTATGCACGGTTAATTGAGATCTTGGCTGGGCTAGAGCGCATTGGCCTATTGCTCGACGACCCTGACTTGCGCTCGACCCATTTGCGGGCGGCTGCGGGCATTAACCAAACTGAGGGTGTGGGGATGAGCGAGGCCCCGCGTGGTACGCTCATTCATCATTATCAGGTTGATCAACACGGTTTGATTACGCATATGAATTTGATCATTGCTACTGGGCAAAATAATTTGGCGATGAATCGCACGGTCAAGCAAATCGCCCAACACTATATACGCCCTGCCCACCAAGCCAATGTGCCAGAGGGGATGCTCAACCGTATCGAGGCTGGCATACGGGCCTTTGACCCCTGCCTCAGTTGCTCGACCCATGCTTTGGGGCAAATGCCGTTGCATGTATCGGTGTTAGATGCCAATGGGCAAGTGGTGCACGAGAAAATGCGATGAAAGTGGTGATTGGTTATGGCAGCACCTTGCATTCTGATGATGCGGTGGGCTGCCGGGTGGCCGAAATAGTACAGGCATGGCAATGGCCCGATGTGTGGGCTATTGCTGCGCCGCAATTATTGCCCGAACACGCGGCGGCCTTGGCGCAAGCCGAGCTTGCGGTGTTTGTCGATGCCATCGATGACCCAGAGGCCAATGGGTGCGGCATCGATCGCCTCACGCCAAATCTTGCACCCGATGCCGCGCCTGCCTCAAATCACTTTAACAGCCCCCAAAATTTATTGGCGCTGACGCACAAACTGTTTGGCGTTGCACCAATGGCCTATCAAGTGGCGATTCCGGGCCGCAATTTTGGCTTGGGGTTTGGGCTGTCATCGGTGGCGGCACATGGCATCGAGACGGCGTTGTGGGCGGTGAAGGGGTTGTGCGCAGATGGTTAATTATGAGCTTGCGCTGCCATAATGCCGCACAGCAAAACGCCAAAACCATACACAGCTTGTAAATGATACGATCGTAAAGCCAATGCCATACAAGGCTGTCCACCAATTGAGGCGGCCCAATAAAGCCTCGGCAGGCACGGTCGAAATAAACGCCACCGGCACAATAAACGAAATCACGATACGCATTGGTGCTGGGTAGGCGCTGGCGGGGTGACGGCCCGTCTCTAACAAGCCAAAAAATAACTCGGTCAGGTTGTTGATATTCACAATCCAAAATGCGCTGCTGGCGAGCATGATGACGAGCGAATACATCATCAACATGGCGGTGATAAATAGGCTAATGCAACTGAGCCATTGCCCAAGCGTGGGAGACCACTGCAATTGTTGCAAGGCATAGCCAATAATCACCAGCCCCGACACTGCCGTAAACAAACGATCAAATTTAAAACGCCGAAAAGTGGCGTGCATTTGCGAGTTGATGGGTTTGGTCAGAATAAAATCCATCGTGCCTTTGCGAATGTGCTCGCCAAGCTCGCGGGTGTTGGGCCACAAAAATGCATCGTTAATGCCCCAGCCGATATACACCAACCCAATCACAATCAAGGCTTCATAAAAGCTCCAACCGCCGATATTATCGGTAAAGGCGAATAAAAAGGCAATGCCAGCCACGCCCCACACCAAATCAACCGCGCTCATCAACAATGAGCCTATAAAATTGGCGCGATACTCTAAATCGATGGCAAGGCTCGATTTGACAAACAAGGATAATAATTTGAAATAACGCATTTAAAAAAAGGATGAAGGATGAAGGGTGAAGGATGAAGGCCTATTATTTCATCCTTCACCCTTCATCCTTCATCCTTTGCTTCAAGCTCCCACCGCGCCATAGCTGCGCAAACCGGCCCGCCACAGCAAGCGCGAGCCAATAAACATGGCGATAATCCAAACTGACGACACCGCCAGCCCAAAGACAATACGATCGGGTGTGGCGCGCCCGATCAGAATCTCGACCGGCAAGCCGATGCTGATTTGAAAAGGCAACCATTGGGCAATGGCTTGGGCTTGGGGTGGCAGTAACGACATCGGCAGCAAAAAACCGCCCAGCAAAGTTTTGGCGAACCACCATACATCATGAATCCGTTGCACTTGAGTCGTCCAAAACGCCAAAGTGCCAGCAATGTATTGCGCCAAAAATTCAAACCCGAAGCCGATGATGGTGACGAACGCGAACAACAGCAAATTGAGCGGACGAATGTCGAATTGTTGGCCCGGGATGAGCAAGACGATGACACCCACGACCACGCCGATGATGATGGCGTTGTATAAGCGCACGGCGACCACTTTGGTAAAAATGTGATGGGCAAAATCGAGTGGGCGCAGCAAAAACGGCGATAACTCGCCGGTGCGGATGCGGTCTTCGATATCGTGAATGATCCAGACGAAGTTGATGCGCCGCACCCATGCCACCGCCAAATAATAGGCCACAAAGGCATTTTCGTCGAAGCCGTTTAGGCTGCGGCCTTTGGCAATATTGAGCCATACCCCCAGCATGATGAACGGGAAAGTGCTGCTGAGGAACCATAAAATAAGCTCGGCGCGGTATTCAATTGCCAATGACCAATTGGCCTTGAGCAAACGTGGGTAGGCGCGTAGGGCGGTAAACATGGGGGGAATGATAATATTAAAACATACCTCCCCACAACTCAAGTAAAATCGCCCCGCTATGAAAAATGTGCTCATTACGGGCGGGGCCGGGTTCATTGGGTCGAACTACGTGCGTCTTGCCTTGCAAACTCATCTCGACTGGAACGTGGTCGTCTTCGACAAACTGACCTATGCCGGCAACCCCGACAACTTGACCGACATCGCCAAAGATTTTAAGGGTCGCTATAGCTTTGTGCGCGGCGACATCGCCGACCGCGAAGCGGTATTTGGCGCGGTGCAAGATAACAACATCGATATCATCATCAACTTTGCCGCCGACACCCATGTTGACCGCTCGTTGATGGAGCCGGGTGCGTTCATCACCACCGACGTGTATGGCACATTTGTGCTGCTCGAGGCCGCCAAAGAATTTAAAGTGTCGCGCTATCATCAAATTAGCACCGACGAGGTGTATGGCGACATTGATGAGCCGAACCGCAGCCGTGAAGAAGATCGCTTGCATGGCAGTAGCCCCTATTCAGCCAGCAAAGCCGGTGGCGATTTGATGTGCTTGGCCTATTTCCGCTCGTTCAATGTACCAGTCACCATCACACGTGGCACCAACAATATTGGGCCATATCAATACCCCGAAAAAGTCGTGCCGGTGTTTGTCACCAATGCCATCGACAATTTGCCATTGCCGATGTATGGCGATGGCCGCCAAATGCGCGATTATCAATATGTGCTTGACCATTGCGAGGGCATCGATGTGGTGGTGAATAAGGGCGTGCCGGGCGAGGTTTATAACGTCGGCAGCGGGGTCGAGACGCGCAATATTGACGTGGCACATGCCATTCTCGGTTTGCTTGGCAAGCCACATTCGCTCATTCAACCCATCACCGACCGGCCCGGCCACGACCGCCGTTATGCCATCGACAATAGCAAGGTGCGTGCGCTCGGTTGGACACCCTCGCATACCTTTGCCCAAGCCATCGAGAAAACCGTCAAGTGGTATGTTGATAATGAATGGTGGTGGCGTAAAATCAAAACCGGCGAATATCTCGACTATTATCGCAAGCAATATGCGGGGCGAGAAGTGAGTGCAAAGTAACAAGTTGCAGGGAGCAAGTAGCAGGTGGCAAGGGGCAAGTAAAAGATTACTTGATGCTTAATCCCTGCTACTTTGCTACTTGCTACTTTGCTACTTGCCCCTTGCCACCTGCTACCTGCCACTTTTTATGTTTGAACTAACCTTTCTTGGCACAGCCGCCTCCGTCCCTTTGCCTCGTCGTGGGCTATCGTCGATGATCGTCTCACATGACGAGCATCGATTCATGGTCGATTGTGGCGAAGGCACCCAGCGGCAATTGCTGACCAGTGGGTTAGGGTTTCGGCGGCTGACCAACTTCCTGATTACGCACCCGCATCTCGATCATTTTTTGGGTTTGGCAGGCATTGTCAGCACCATGGCACAGCTCGAAACAAGCGACAAATTGTGCATTTATGGCGGCAAAGCCACCCTCGACAAAATCGAAGATTTGCTTTACCGTGTGGTTTTTCGCGGGGTGCGCCCGCCGATGCGTATCGACTTGATCACCGTCGTGGCAGGGCAAATTATCAAAGGCGAAGACTTTAATATTACGGCGTTTCCAGTGCGGCATCGTGGGCCAGATTGCTTTGGCTATGTTTTTCAAGAACACACGCGCCGCCCATTTTTAAATGAGCAAGCCACCGCCCTCGGTGTGCCAAATGGCCCAGAACGGCGTAATTTGGTGCGCGGCGAAGCCATCACCTTGGCCGATGGGCGCGTCATTCGCCCCGAAGATGTGATGGGCGAGCTACAACGTGGCATCAAATTGGTGATTACGGGTGATATGGGCGAGACCGAAAATGCACTACGGGTGTCACAAGAGGCCGATGTAATTGTGACTGAGGCCACCTATTGCGATATTGACCGCGATTTAGCGCGGCAACATGCTCACATTACTGCCGCCGAAGCCGCACGGCTAGCGCGTGATGCCGATGCGCGTAATTTGTTGCTGACGCATATCTCTGGTCGCAACACCGAAAAAGCCATCAGTGATGAAGCCCGCGCCATTTTTGCCGACAGCCTCGTGGTGCGTGACTATGACAATTTCCGCATCACCCGCGAAGGCATGGCGCGGTTTAAGCTGGAATGAATAATGGTCAATGGTTAATGGTCAATGGTTAATGGTCAATGGTTAATGGTCAATGGTTAATGGTCAATGGTTAATGGTCAATGGTTAATGGTCAATGGTTAATGGTTAATTGATCATTAACCATTAACAGTAGTTTAGTCTAAAAGTAGGGATGTTGTTCAAACCTGTAGTAAAACAGAGGGTATGAAAAAAAAGAAGAACAACATCCCCCCGCAGTATACAAAACAGTCGAAGCGATGATAGCAACGCTAGCAAGCATCAACAAAGGAAC
>CAMDWA010000141.1 GCA_945877855.1 Thermoflexus hugenholtzii JAD2
CCCCATAATAACCCTCAGATAGTGATTTCGGCGAAAAGTTGTTTTAATTTCCTCATTTTTTTACCCATAGCCGTCATGCTTTGCCGTGTTAAAATTGTGGGCTTAAATTTTCTGAGTCGTTTGTAAAAACGGTCGTTTAATATATCTAAGGTTAAGGAGAAATACAGATGGGTCCGCTTCCAAAGCGTAAATTTTCAGTGGGTCGCACACATCGCCGCCGCGCACATGACGCGCTAAAGGCTACGGCACTAGTAACATGCCCTGAATGTGGCGAAAAGACACTGCCGCACACAGTTTGTTCCGCATGTGGCAAGTATCGCGGTCGTCAGGTTGTTCAAGTGAATACTGGTGACGACAAGAAGGAATAGTAAAACACACGATAACGACAATGATGAAGGGGGTGGCAGTTTACATTGTCACCCCCTTTGTTATTATTGTTATGTATACCGATCGCGACGCTAAACTGAGGTTTTCGCCGATTTGATTATTCCCCAGCAAGCCTAGCTCGCTGGGGAATAGTCAAATCGGCATTTTCTCAATTTTTGCCCGCGCAGGGTATAAGCCCGAAATTTTTAGTAAGCTTAAAAATAAACGTGTCTACTTCATATGTTTTTCCGGGCCAAGGCTCACAATTTGTGGGGATGGGGCGCGAGCTAGCCCAGATTCGCCCCATTGTGCGCGGCACATTTGAGCGAGCCGACGAAGCACTTAACATAAAACTATCGCAATTGTGTTGGGAAGGCCCAGAGCTTGAGTTGGGCGACACAGTGAACACCCAACCTGCTATTTTTACGCATAGCCTTGCCGTGCACGCCGCCTTAGTGATGTCGGGTGATTACCCCGCCCCGGCCTTTTTGGCTGGGCATAGTTTAGGTGAATTTAGCGCTTTGTGTGCAGCCGGGGCATTGACTTTTGAAGATGGGGTGAAGTTGGTGCGCGAGCGCGGACGTTTGATGAAATGGGCTGGCGCACAACAACCGGGCAGCATGGCTGCCGTGTTGGGTTTAGATGCCAATGTGCTTGCGACGATTTGTGCCGAGGCTTCGGCAAGTGTGAGTAGCCCAGCGGTGGTGGTAGCGAATGACAATTGCCCGGGTCAAATCGTCATTTCGGGCGGCAAAGAAGCGGTGGCAGCGGCTGGCAGCTTGGCAAAATCACGCGGGGCAAAACGTGTTTTGCCGCTTAATGTTAGCATTGCCGCGCATTCACCTCTGATGAACAGCGTGAGTGCTGATTTTGCAAAGTTGATCGAAGTTACGCCGTTTACTGTAGCCCAAGTGCCTGTTATTGCCAACACCAGTGTTTTACCCATTTCACACCCCGACGATATTCGTGCCGAATTGTGTGCGCAGTTAACCTCGGCGGTGCGTTGGACCGAAACGGTGCAATATATGGTTGCGCAAGGGGGCACTGATTTTATTGAAATTGGTCCCAAAGATGTGCTATCGAACCTTATCAAACGCACAAAAGATGGGGTGACAACGCAAGCCATTGGGTAAATTTACGATTTATACTGAGGGCGGCCTAAACTGAGGTTTGCGCCGATTTCACTACAGCGTCAATCGTAAATTGGAAAAGAAGACATGAATTTAACCAATAAAGTAGCCATTATTACAGGCGCTTCACGCGGGATCGGGCGCGCCATTGCCATTGATCTTGCCGCACGTGGGGCCTCGGTAATTGTTAATTACAACAGCAGCGAAGCCGCTGCAAACGAAGTGGTAAGTGTGATTACCGCAGCCGGTGGCAAAGCCACAGCTTTTAAGGCCGATGTCAGCAAAATTGACCAGTCCCAAGCCTTAATTAAAGCCGCCACCGATACTTATGGCAAGCTCGATATTTTGGTGAATAACGCTGGCACAACCCGCGATAATTTGCTCATGATGATGCCCGAAGCTGATTGGGATCATATTATGAACACCGACCTTAAAAGCGTGTTTAATTGTTGCAAAGCCGCCACCAAGGTCATGATGCGTGCCCGTTATGGGCGCATTATTAATATTACATCGGTGGTGGGGCTATCGGGCCAAGGCGGGCAAACCAATTATGCCGCTGCCAAAGCTGGGGTGATTGGGCTAACCAAATCGTTGGCAAAAGAATTGGGCGGGCGCAATATCACCGTCAATTGTGTTGCCCCCGGGTATATTCCCACCGATTTGACCAATGTCTTGTCAGATGAATTAAAACAGGGTATGATGAAGTTGACCCCCTTAGGGCGTTTTGGCAAACCCGAAGAAGTTGCTTATGCCAGTGCCTTTTTGGCAAGTGACGAAGCGGCTTTTATTACGGGTGTTGTCTTAAGCGTGGATGGTGGGTTAGTGATGCAAGGCTAATTATTAAGGATCTAAAATGCAAAATACAGTGACCATTTCTCCCGATATTATTCGTGATGTTGCTCGAATTACCGCATTGGCAACCCCGGGCGTTATTAGCTTGGTTGAAAAAGATGGGTATTGGCGTAGCCGAGCTACCAGTGGGATTGAAGCCGTGTTAAATAATGGTTATGCGCATATTACGTTAAACGTCATCGGGCATACCGGTCACTCGTTAATTGCATTAGCATCACAAATTCGCAATAATATTGCTGAGGCCGTTAGCGAAGTGACAGATATTACCGTAGCAGGTGTAGATATTACTTTTGAAGATGTGCGCCCGCATTAACTCTTGGCGCGATTCGTAACAGAGTAACGCCAAAATTTGTTTTTATCGATCGATAAATGAGGGGCGTAGCATAGCTGCGCCCCTCATTTATCATGGCAACCAAAATTATGTCTGGCATATCAAAATCACGACGAACCGCACGCATATTGGCATTACAAGTGCTATATGAGGTCGAGACGTCGCAACATCGCGGTGGCGAAGCGTTAAATCGTCGCTTTGCAGACCCTGTAGCCGACTCTGATGATACGCTCGCCGAGCAATTTCCAACATTAGAGGTCAATGAAGACGTGCGGCAATATGCCTCGGCTTTGGTGAGTGGGGTAATTACACAATTAGAGGCGATAGACAAAATTATTTTGCAATGTGCGCCACAATTTCCATTAAACGACCTTGCGACGATTGATCGCAACTTGTTGCGGATTGCGTTGTGTGAAATTGAGTATCAAAAGACCCCTTTTAAGGTTGCCATTAACGAGGCTGTTGAGTTGGCTAAAATATATGGCAGTGATAATGCACCAAAGTTTATTAATGGCGTATTGGCAGCAGCGATGAAAAAACGAACCTAATGAGTAGGTTAGAATTCCTTCTACAACAGCATGTTATTTAATCTTGGTGGGCTTGAAATTCTGGCGATTGCGCTACTGACCCTGATTATTTTTGGGCCAGAGCGTTTGCCGGTGCTTTTTCGGCAATTTGGCAATGCCATTCGCAAACTGCGTGACTATTATGTGGTTTTGGCGGCGCAAGTGCGCTTAGAGCTAGAGCCAGTCGAAGAAGAAATTCGTGAAATTCGTCAAGTTGCCAATGAATTGCGGCAAGACTTGGCCGAAATTGCCGAAGCCATCGATATGCGAGCCTTGTTGCCCAATATTGAGGCCGAGCTAAGTAAAGACGATAAGCCTGAGTCCAAAGCCGAGATTAAACCCGAAGCACCCGCCGCGCCAAATGTAATACCGCCAGCCACCGAAGCGTCAATTGCCGCGTCGGTTGATGGGCCGGTTACTTCATCTGGCCTATTGGCCCCTGAAACAACAATCGATTCGGTGTTGGCTAATTTTGCGCAACCCGAAGCTGCGAATCAAGTGCAAGCAGAGGCGGCAGCAACAAATGCGGTTGCGCCTGCTGAGGTTTTGCCGACGGTTTTACCCGTCAAGTTAGACTCCGATAATCCTTGGGTTACGTTTGAAGTTCCCAAGCCTATTAAGCTCGATGCCGATAACCCTTGGGCAAGTTAGTACAAAATTGGGGCGAGAAAATCATACAAAAGATATAAAAATGAGGTAAAAAATGGCACAAGAAGTGAGTGTGAATGTTCCAGAAGGCATGGATGCCGAAGAGGCGATGTCATTACTCGATCACTTGCGCGAGCTGCGTGATCGTTTATTTAAGTCTGCCTTGGCTTTGGCCGTTGGCACAGGTATCACCTCGATTTTTTATGCGCAGTTGTTAAATTTTATTGCCGAACCGCTGCGGCAGATCAACCCAAATGCTACGCTGCCAGTCTTAATTGCCACCACACCCTTTGAGGGCTTATCGAATATTTTTACTGTGTGTGTAACGGTAGGGGCGGCGTTGGCGTTTCCGGTCATTTTGTATCAAATCATCGCCTATATTGCCCCGGGCTTGCTTGACAATGAAAAACGCTGGTTAAAAATAGGTTTTCCGTTTGCGCTCATTTTGTTTTCGCTGGGGGTATATTTTACATGGCGGGTATTTTTACCGTCGGCGCTGCCGTTTTTGTTGGGCTTTTTGCCTGAATTGATCGATTCACGGCTAAAACTAGACGAATATATTCCCTTCGTGATGGGCATGATGTTTTGGATGGGGCTGGCTTTCGAGATGCCGCTCATTATGTTTGTGTTGGCAAAGGCCAATTTGGTTTCGGCGGCAGCCTTGCGCACCAATTGGCGCTATGCCTTTGTCGGTATTGCCATTTTGGCCGCTGTCATTACCCCAACCCCAGACCCTGTTAACATGTTTCTGGTCATGCTACCCTTGCTCGTGTTATATGTGATGAGTATCGGCATGGCTTATCTTGCGCGTCGCGGTGTCATGATTCCGGCGATGATCGATACGACTGAAAATATTGAAAAGTCTCAATGATAAAAAATAATACGCAACCGCGTAAACGCTATCACTTGGTTTCGCTGGGTTGCTCCAAAAACACAGTCGATTCAGACAGCATTGCCCAATTATTGAATGAATCAGGCTATAGTGGCAGCGAAACTGCCAAAAATGCCGATGTCTTGATTGTGAACACCTGCGGCTTTATTGGCCCAGCACGTGATGAATCGATTAGCACCTTACGTGATTTAGCGAAAAAGAAACGCAAAGGTCAGCAACTCATTGCGGCGGGCTGTCTTTCGCAATTATGGGGGCCGCGGTTGGCACAAGTGGTGCCCGGCCTCGATGGTGTGATCGGCACACGGCGCTGGATGGATATGGTCGATTTTATCGACGGGGTGCGTGGGCGCTCAAAACCAGAGCCACTTTATCATTTGCCTACCGAAGCCTTAACCGTTGGCGAAGATGAAAAAGGTGCGATGCGTACCTCAGTTCAAGGGGTCAGTTCATACCTCAAAATTTCAGATGGCTGCCGCCGCCCGTGTGCATTTTGCACCATTCCAAATATCAAAGGCACGCTTAAATCGCGCCAGCCACACCTTATTCTAAATGAGGCGCGACAATTGGCCGATAACGGCATCCGCGAACTCATCCTCATTGCCCAAGACCTGACCGATTATGGTCACGATATTGGCTTGCGCGACGGCTTGGCTAATTTGTTGAATGACATGTGCGGCATTAATGGTCTCGATTGGATTCGTTTGATGTATGCCTATCCGGGGGCCGTCACCGATCGCTTGATCGAAGTGATGGCGACACAGCCTAAAATTGTGAAATACCTCGATATTCCGTTGCAACATGGTGACCCGAATGTATTGCGCCGCATGCGCCGCCCCGCCAATATTGATTGGGTTTATCGCACCGTCGAAAAAATGCGGGCCGCTATCCCCAATTTATGTGTGCGTACTACCTTTATCGTTGGTTTTCCGGGCGAAACCGACCAAGAATTTGCAGGTCTGATGAAGTTTGTCGACGATTTGCAATTTGATCGCGTTGGCGTGTTCAATTATTCATTTGAACCCGGCACCCCAAGCGGCGATATGCCCAATCAAGTGCCAGACGAGGTAAAAGAACAACGCCGCGAAGCCCTGATGATGAAACAACAGCAAATTTCGCTGGTAAAAAATCAACGCTTTGTGGGCAAAACCATGCTTACCCTGATCGAGGGGCATGATGACGAAAAAGAGTTGAGCGTGGGCCGCACTTACCGCGATGCGCCAGAGGTCGATGGTTTGGTCATCATCGATGGCCTCGCACCTATCGGCGAAATCGTGCCAGTTAAAATAACCGGTGCAATGGAGTATGATCTAGAAGGCACAGTAGAAATGGATGAGGGAAGAAAGATAAAGGATGAAAAGGACATCACGCTCCTCAATCCCTAACATCCTTCCCCCTTCATCTTTTATCCTTTAAAAATGTCTTTGCTCGACCGCTATGCCCTTGAATGCAGTAGCCATAGCCCCGCTCAAACCCATCGTTTGGGCACACGCTTTGGCGAAGTGTTGCCCTGCGGGGTGGTGGTTGCCCTCACTGGTAATCTTGGCTCTGGCAAAACCCACCTTTCACGAGGCATTGGCGATGGTTGGGGGGCCGAGCAAGAATTACGCAGCCCTACATTTACTTTAGTCCAAGAACATCGCCGTAGCAAAGATCGTGTCCGTTTATATCATGTCGATCTGTATCGTGTTGAAAAAGCCTCTGACCTTGCTTCGTTGGGTTTAGATGAGATCATCGAAGACGAGCAAGCCGTTGTATTAGTGGAATGGGCGGACCGTGCCCCCAACCTTTTTCCTCCTAATACCATTTATATTAAAATTCATATTATTAGCGATACCAAGCGGCAAATATTATTTTCGGCCCCCAATGAGCAAATGTGGCAAATTTTGTTGTCGTTCCGTAAAAATGTATTTGGTGTATGAGTTATTTGTTAGCGATCGATACCTGCACGCGCCATACCAGCATTGCGCTGCGCGATGCGACCTCATTGCGAGCCGAGCTTTCGTGGGAATGTGAGCGGCATCATACCGCCGCCGTAACTGCGCGGATAAAACAAGTGTTGGATGAATGTGGTCTTAAAGCTGCACAATTGGGGGCGGTGGCAGTGGCTTTAGGTCCCGGGTCATTTACCGGTGTGCGTTGTGGGTTGTCTATTGCCAAAGGCATGGCGGTGGCGGCAGAATTAGGCGCAGCGGGTGCACCAACCTTTGCGATGATTGGCGTTAATGCCTTCGATATCATCATCGCGGCACAGCCTACGCCCATTGAAACTTCCGTTATCTATGCCCTGATTGAGGCGGGTCGTAACCGCGTGGCGGTGCAAGCTTTTGACCCCAAAAATCAGCAGGCGATTGGGGCATTTGTGTTAAAAAGCCACACCGAGTTTATTGCCAGCATTGAGCAACCTGCTTATATTTGCGGGTATATACCGCCGCAACTTAGCAGCTTGTTACATGTTAAAGTAGCCCCTGCGCCGCTTAATTTACGCCGCGCCGGTTATTTGGCTGAATTAGGTTACGCACGTTGGCAACGGGGCGCAATTGATAATGCCATGACGCTTGCGCCCATTTACCCGCCCGAAAGCAATATTAAGTGATTTGTACGCGCTTTTAAAGGGTAATAAATCGAGAAAAAATTTAAGCTCATCATGCCTGCCCTAGCATTACTAGGCAAACATGATGAGCTTGGTAAACCCCAGATTTCTAAATCTTGCTTAGGCTATATTAGTGTTTTATCGGCACGTTATAGTGTTCATTCAATTCAACTGGCACCGACTTGCGCTTCATACGCAAGTTTAGCATTTCGACAAAGACTGAAAATGCCATTGCAAAATAGATATAGCCTTTTTCAATGTGTTTATGGAAACCTTCAAGTAACAAGCTGGTACCGATAAGCAATAGAAATGATAACGCCAGCATTTTGACCGTAGGGTGACGCATGACAAAGCTGCCTAATGGGGCTGCAGCAAAAAGCATGGTGACTAATGAGATGATGACGGCTAATATCATGATTGAAATTTCATTTGCCATACCAATTGCGGTAATTACAGAATCGAGCGAAAACACGATATCTAATAAAACAATTTGCGTAATTACACCGGTAAATGAAATCTTACCCATTTTATGTTCTTGATCTGCATGTTCACCTTCTAATTTATGATGGATTTCGGTAGTGCTTTTATAAATAAGAAATAAACCACCAATGAGCAAAATGAGATCGCGGCCTGAAACGGATAATTTTCCGATAAAGGGAAGGTTAACAGGAGGGAAAAGTGGGGTGGTGAGTTGTGCGATGAATGAGATCGATAATAATAAAAGGATACGTGTAATAAGTGCAAATGCAAGGCCAATTGTTCGGGCACGGTGGCTCTGATCAGCTGGCAGTTTGCCGGCTAAAATTGTAATAAATACAATATTGTCGATGCCTAAAACCAATTCAAGCAAAGTGAGCGTAATTAAAGTAATCCAACCTTCAGTAGATGTAATCCATTCCATATGTTTTTACCTTTTATATTTTTGATTTTGTGATTATAGTTGTGTTCATTGATATATGTCGCAATCTCGAATTTTAGGGAGTGTCTAGTTTGCGAGAGGTAAAAAATCAGTCAAAGGAAAGTTGTAACAAGGATACTTCAGTTTATGTAACTGATTATGTAACTGACGACGATTCCAATAGTCGATAAATAGTGCTATAGCGCCGCGCAAAGCATCTAAACTACGCGAAAAACATCGGGTATGTTTTGGCAGACGTGCTAAATAATGTCGTAACTCAGCATTTTTAGCTTCTACATGGATTAACACAACATGTTAGTATACAAAATATGAGACGACACATTAACGTTCATGCTTACTGCCGTATGCTAACTTAATCTGTCTATACAATTAAGATCTAGAAAGGTTGGTGCCGAAATCACTACATAGTCTTTGGGAGTAAGAGCTTCGCCCTGATCCCAAAGGCCATGTAGTGATTTTGATATTACATCTTTTTGCTTTGCCCTGAATTAATAAGAGGATACAGAAAATACTGTTTTTATAATTTAAGTTATGAATATTTTTAAACAATTGGCTAGTCCACTCAACCTTCTGCTTGTTTTTATTCCTATTGCATTTGCCGCCGAATTTTTGCATTGGCCCCCAGTCGTGATTTTTATCACTGCTGCTTTGGCCGTCATTCCGCTGTCTGGCATCTTAGGCGATGCAACCGAAGAATTATCGGGGCGGATGGGCGACCGAATTGGCGCGTTGATCAATGCAACTTTGGGTAACGCCGCTGAACTTATTATTACCCTGTTGGCGTTACGGGCAGGGTTGTTTGATTTGGTGCGTGCCAGCATTACTGGCAGCATTATTGGCAATATCTTGCTGGTGGCCGGGGCGAGCATTTTTATTGGCGGCATCAAGCACGGCACCCAAACTTTTAACAAACGTGAGGCTGGCAATAATGCCGGTTTATTGCTCATGTCTGCCGCGGTGTTAGCCGTCCCTAGTTTTTTTGCGGCTGCTATCGAACCAGACAAAAGCCGCGTCGATTCACTCAGTATCCTCACGGCTGGTGTGATTTTGCTGATGTATGTCGCCAATATTGTTTATGGTTTTCGCAATGCCAAACATGTGGCTAATGTAGAAGGGGCGATGCAACATCACCCAACCCATACCCCACTTATGACATTGCCACAAGCGATTGCGCTGCTCATTGTTGCCACTATTTTTATTGCCATCATGAGCGAATTTTTGGTGGGTGCGGTTGAGCCGATGGTGAAGCAAATTGGCATCAGCGAGTTTTTTGTGGGTATTATTTTGGTGCCTATCATTGGTAACGTGGCTGAACACGTGGTGGCGATTGAGGTGGCAGCCAAAAATAAGATGGATTTGAGCATGGGTATCGCTATTGGCAGCAGTTTGCAAATTGCGCTATTTGTTGCACCGTTGTTGGTGTTTATTAGCCTTGCCTTTGGTCAGGTGCTCGATTTAGAATTTAACTCGTTTGAATTAGTAGCCTTGTTTGTGAGTTGTTTGATTGTGGCCCATGTGAGTAACGATGGTGAAACCAATTGGTTAGAAGGTGTGTTGTTGATGGGGCTGTATGTTGTAATGGCGATTGCGTTTTACTTTTTGCCGATGGTGGCCGGACATCATTAAGCATTTTCATCCGCTTTTTAGAAATTGGGATATAGTGCCCAAACAACAATTCCGCCATTCTCATCGAGAATGGCGGAATTGTTGTTTGGGCAAAAAGCCATTTCTATTTGGGCCTGTATTAAACAAACATATAGCCAGTGCCACGCATATTAACAATACGGTGTGCTAAGGCTGGGTAAGAATCAAGTTTATTGCGCAAGCGCACTAAATGTGGTCGTAAAAGCTTAATCCCCTCACTGGTCGACATATTTGGTTTAAGCAACGCCTTGGCAATCAAATCTTTCATGCTCACCGCTACCCGGCGATTAATCACCAACATATTAAACATCCGCCCTTCAATTGGGCTAAGACGCACAAACTCGTTCCCAACATGAATAATATGAGCGACTGAATCCCAAACAAAATTAAGTGGTTCGTTGTTGTCTATTGCTTCAACCGCAGGCTCGGGCTTTGGTTCAACAGGCGCAGCGGTGGGTTCCGGTGTATATATTTTGCGGGTGGCATTTTCTGCTAAAACCCGAGTGCGTAATTCTCGTTGCACATTGGTATCGCTGGCCAACAAATATTCGCGTACCCCTAACTGCAAGGCTTGAATTGGCGCATGAATGTCGCGGCCATCCCGATCAAACAACAAAACTGTGGGTGATGGGCGACCTTGCTCTTTAAGCAAAGTTAACAAGGGCAAGGCCCCAGCCTGCACTTCTGCAACTAAAATAGCAGCATTTTTGTGACCATGGCCAAATGCATACAATGTCTCACTAATGCTACGTGTATGATACATTTCAAAACCTGCTTCATTTAACCCTTTTGCGATGGCGCTATCCACCCCTTCTCCACTTGACAGATAAACTACTTGTTGTTTCATAATTCGATTTCCCCCCAAAATTAACAGTTATTTTTTATAGTTGTAATATTTATGGCATAAGCTGCTAGTAAGCCGCAACAATTGCAATAAACTTCCATTTAATTAATCGTAGCCATTCTTCTATCAGTAGTTTAGTCTAAAAAAGATTTGACAAAATAACCTGAGCGAGTGGCAAATAAAGCCCACTTCGAAACCGAGGCAAGCAAAAGCCAGCGTGAAAGAAACCTCTCACCCTTAAATAAAACTATTTCGCCTCAAACCAACCCTAAA
>CAMDWA010000142.1 GCA_945877855.1 Thermoflexus hugenholtzii JAD2
TAGACCTTTATTAATAGCATGTGATTGCCCGCGATCCTTTTCACTCACCCAACATAAATGGCTTTCGTAACGACGTAAAATGTCGATGCTGCCATCGGTGCTGCCGCCATCAAAAACCAAATGCTCAATTTCAAAATCACCGGTTTGGGTAATGACACTTTGGATGGTGCGTTCAATGAATTGGACATGGTTAAATGAAGGCGTGATGATACTAATTTTCATATACCCTTAACGCCCTTGCATAGATGTTTTCAATTCATCAACCAACGCCCGTAAATTATGTAAAATAATACCGACAAAAATGGCGATGACCCCTAATACAGTTAACATCACTGAAATAAGCGAATAACCAATAGCCAACTGAAAAGTGCGAAAGTAAGTATCGGTAACACGCAAGCCAAATAACACCCCAATAATAAGCGCAATCAACCCGCCGCCGCTAAAAAATGTAAGTGGGCGATTTTCAGATACCAACTTAATTAAATTGGTCAAAATTTGCATGCCATGTGCTACAGGGTTGCGTTTGGCTGGTTCGGCATACACTACGCTCACAGGCACTTCGGCCAGCCGCAATTGATGTTTTTGCATCAAAAATTGCATTTCTGACTCGACTGATAACCCCGACCCAGTAAAGGTCATGGTCTCGATGGCGCGGCGCGATAAGGCACGAAAGCCACTCTGTGAGTCGGTGACATTAACGGCGCTCGATAAATTAGTAGCAGCGGTGAGTAAATGTTGACCAACTTGTCGATACATCGGGATATCGCTTTTGACCTGCAAAAAACGTGACCCGATGACCACATCGGCTTCGCCAGATAACACCGGTGCTACCACATTGGGAATTTCAAGTGGGCTACTTTGCCCGTCGCCATCAATCAAAACCAGTGCTTGAATTTGGTTTTCTCTGGCCCAATTTAGCGCAGTGTTGACAACTTTACTTTTGCCGCCATTTTGCGGGTGGCTAATGACCATGGCTCCGGCCTGCGTTGCAATATAGGCCGTATCATCATGGCTGCCATCATTTACGACCAATATATGAGGTGTAAATCGTAAAGATTGAATGACAACACTGCCAATAAACCGTGCTTCATTAAAGGCTGGGATGACGACAACAAACGCTTGACTCACCGCCGTTTCGGGCGCATTCATAGAGAGGAATTTTAACATCTTAGCGGCAACAAAAAATCATCAATCATCGCCACGATCTTTCAGTAATACCGTGAAGAATAGACGTGGAAAATGTGAGAAGGCGAATAAACCGGTTCCAACATATTTCTAACACTGCGACGATACTCCTCCAATACTTCGGTTCTATTCTTTGGTCAATCTTAAGCAACGAGGTCAGTCACACAAAGGCGACTTCAAATCAATAAAAATAAAAAGAGGCAAATAAAATGACCAAGATTATTCGCAGAACCTATAACCCGTTTAATGTATTTAACCCAACCAGCGAAATGCTATCTGTGCGTGACCTGATGAATCGCATGGTAGAAAATGCTTATGTCAACCCATCACAGTGGTTGAGCAATACCGCCGGTAACGCCCCAGCCCTTGACGTGACCGAGAATGCCGAGAACTATACCATTAAGGCTGAATTACCCGGCTGGCAGCCAGCCCAAGTGGATGTGACTTTTGAAAATGGTGTAGTGACTTTGAAGGGTAGCATGGAGACGGACAAGAAGGAAGGCGAAGGCGAGAACAACGAAAAATATCACTATCGTGAGATCCGCAAGGCCTCATTTAGCCGCAGCATTAGCTTGCCCACCGAGATTGAAGCTGATAAGGCAAATGCTGAGTTTGAGCATGGTGTGTTGACCTTAACGTTGCCAAAGGCCGAAGTTGTAAAGCCAAAGCAAATTAAGATCGCGGTGAAATAGGTTTATCCCGTCAGTTTAAAAGACGGGTAACGATGTCAACAATGACATAAAAGGTGATTGCCAATTGCGCCACCCCTCTTTCAGCTTAGCTGAAAGAGGGGTGGCGCAATTGGTATTTCTGCGATTCGGCGAATACAATATCGGGGTATGAATACCGCTCCTTCTCTCATTACCCCTGCCGATGTCTACGCCGCGCAAAAAGTTATCGCAGGGCGTGTGCATCGAACTCCTACACTGCGATCGACCTATTTTGGCGAGCGTTTTGGGGTGTCGCTTTATTGCAAATATGAAATGCTACAACGTGCGGGGTCTTTTAAAATTCGCGGGGTGCTCAATAATGTGCATCACCTTAGCCTCGACGAAAAAAGCAAAGGCATCATTACCTTATCGGCAGGTAACCATGCCCAAGCCACCGCCTTGGCTGCCCGTGAATTGGGTGTACCCTGCACCGTAGTCATGCCAGCCACTGCCGTGCGCAGCAAAGTTGAGGCCACCAAAGGCTATGGTGGCGAGGTTATTCAAACCGCAGGCAATTTGCTCGACACGGCCTTGGCTTTGCAAAAAGAACGTGGCCTCACCTTGGTTCACCCCTTTGATCACCTCATGACCATCGTTGGGCATGGCACAGTAGCACTCGAATTGCTCGAAGATGTGCCGCAGGCCGATGTGGTCATTTGCGGTGTGGGCGGGGGCGGGCTTATTTCTGGTGTGGCCGCCTATCTCAAACAGGTCAAGCCTAGCGTTCGGGTGATTGGGGTTGAGCCAGTCGGCGCACCCACCATGACGCGCAGTTTAGCCCTAGGTGAGCCAGCCCACCTCGACAAACTTAGCACCATCGCCGATGGTTTGGCCGCGCCCTTTGTCGGCAAGCACAATTTAGCCCATGTGCAAGCTTTTGTTGATGAGGTGGTGCTGGTCGAAGATCAAATTATTGCCGAAGCGATGGGTCTTATTTTAGAGCGCTGCAAAGTTTTGGCCGAACCTGCCGCCGCAGCGAGCATTGCAGCATTATTGGCGGGTGCAGTTAAAGTATCAGCGGGGCAAACCGTTGTGTGTGTGCTTAGTGGGGGCAATGTAGACCGCGAACGCTTGAAAGCGTTGTTGTAACGGAATACTTACCCCATCAAATGCACATATTCTTGCATTTGGCGCTGGTGAATTTTAATAAAGTCTTCGCGGATTAGATCATCCATTTCGGCCTGTGACATACGAAAACTCAAAATTTCGAGCGCATCTTCGGGCGATTTGCCATAAGCCAATTTGCGCTTGCCGGGTTTGCTTTTTAGCGCAAACAAATACATAAAGTGTGGGTTTTGAAATGAACTCATGACGAATTATGAATGACAAATTACGAATTATGAATGACAAATTACGAATTACGAATTACACAATTCGGAAATTACTCCCAATTCGTAATTCGTAATTTTTTTTAGGCTTTAATCAACGCATCGCGGTAATTTTTGCGTTCTTGACGCACAGTAACAAGGCCTCTATTGACTTCGGCATCATATTTGCCTGCCAAAAGCTCACGATAAAACTGATAATCGATGCCGACGACTTTTTCATCATCAGGAAAACGATGATAATTTTCTTTGGTCATACGGCTTTTACCTTCGGCGATAAGTTGATTGCCCAAAGCAGAGCCGGGGTAGGGGGCATAAAATGAAATAGAAGGCATGATGCGTTTGGTATATTTCACCATGCGCATTGTCTTAAATGCATCCTCACGTGATTCGCCGGGAATGCCCAGCATGATATTTGACCAAAATACCGGCGCTTTTTTGCCTTCGGCTTCCATTTCATCGCCAATACGTGTCAATAAATCGATAGCAAAGTAATTGTCCTCTTCGGTGCATTCTTTATTCAAAATACGCAAGGTGCGGTCGCTACCACTCTCAAACCCGATCGATACCGTGTTCCAATTGGTTTTACGTATCACGGCTTCAAATAAATCAGGCCATTGGCGCACTGTGTCGGCGCGACCTGCTGCCCAATAAGGCCATACTTGCTTTGCCATGCGTGGGTATTTATCGACCCATTCTGCGAGCCAACTTGGGTTTTGGAAAAACATTGAATCATGAATGACCACAGACCCAACTGGGCCGTGATCAACATGCAAACGATTCAACTCTTCGATCACCATTTCAACTGGGCGGCGGCCCATATTGGGGATGTAGCTGTTTTCGTTACAAAACACACATTGCCAAGGGCATACGCGGCTGGTCATTATGGTTGCCACACCGGGTGGCCCCCAGCCTGATTCTGGCTCGAGCGGCCAGTTAAATTTTTTGGCTAATTTTTTATTGGCGGGTTTCGGCCACAAAGTGCGGTCAATTTCGGGCCACTCAGCCATACTCTTTGAGCCAATACCCAAAATCACACGAGGAAAAGACTCAGGATTCGTGACTAAATTGACAATGGTATTTTCGCCGGGGCCTTGACAAATTTTGTCAAATTCGGGCACGGATAACATCTCATCTAATGCCACTGTCGCATGCATACCGCCCACCAACACCAACCCTTTGGGGTTAATTTTCTTGAAGATTTGGGCACTGCGATACGCCACCGGATAGGTATAACTGCGCACATTCATGATTAGCATGTCATAACCTTTCATGCGGCGCTCAACTTCCTCCCAACTGGTGCATTGGCGCGTGCTAAACATGTCGGTCATGATGCCATTTTTGTGCAAAATGGTGCGCAATAACCCCATGCCATGATCTTGCCATTGCTCATGCGGGCCAGCGGGGTTTACCAAATCTCCGAGGTCCCCTAAATCAAGCCACAAACGCTTGGTTTGTGACCCTCCATTTTCATCTTGTTTTTTTGCCTTCGGCCACAATAAATTAAACATACGCGATATTACAAAGTTTGGCTATTGAGTATTGGTTTGGTCTAAGTTGCGTTCAAATTCAGCAAGCGTTGGTGCTGTAATTGCCTTCATTAATAATACATTCAAGCGTTCTATATCAGTTAACGATCGAACCCATTGGGTGATGCGTTCGGGTAATAGGCCAAAACGAGTTGATAATAAAACAAGCAAACCTTGTTGCAAACCTTCTTGTTTGCCTAGTCGCAAACCTTCTTGTTTACCTAGTTGCAAACCTTCTTGTTTGCCTAGTTGTAGGCCTTCTGTACGTCCGCGTTCAATGGCAACGCGCTCAAATGTTGTTAATAATTCCATTTCAGCCTCCTGCTCAAGTTCTCGGATTGTTTCCCAGAACTGAATATTTTCATTGTCTCGCAAACGGATGAGTGTATCAATAATGCGAAATAAGTATCGAACATTTTCGGCACTAAAGCCTAAACGATACAAATTACGTACTAGTTTTAATTTTATCTCGCGTCGTTGAGAAACAGGCGTTTGTTGTGCCAACAGGTGAGTGCGAATGACTTGCACAATCGGGTTTTCTGATTGAACTATAGCAGAAAAACAGAAACGGGCAGCCTACGGCAAGACTACGCTCCCCGCACGCTACCCGTTTATCGTTTATCTGTAAAAATTAGTGAGAGCAACCACAACCCGATCCACAGCTTCCACCCGAAGTATTCCCTGAATCTTTGGTTCGGAATGATGACCCACAACCACAAGCAGCTGTCGCATTTGGGTTCTCGATCTTGAAACCGCCACCCATTAGGCTATCGACAAAATCGATAGAACCACCGGCCAAATACATCAGGCTGGTGGGGTCGAGAAACAACTTGACACCGTTTTGGTTGACCACAGTATCAAAATCACGTGCTTGGGCCTCGAATGCCATGCCATATTGCAAGCCAGAGCAGCCACCGCCCGATACAAACACCCGCAACCCGTGATTGGGTATATTGCGTGCGACGAGCAAATCGCGCAATTTATTTTCTGCGGTAGGTGATAGTGTCATTGCCGCGCTGTCTACTTCGGTCATTGTTGGGGTTAAATCAACCAATGCTGTTGCCATTTTTATCTCCTAAACTTAATTAAATTATTCAGCCTGTGCACTGGCGTATAAACGCCAATCTTTTTTGTAAATATCAATTAGTTTATCATAATTTGCTGATCAAATATGAGGCGGAATTAATCCTAACCTCATCAATCATAACCAAGGGTAAAATCTTGATCTAACCTAAAAATGAAATGGCTCGAAAAGTTGGCGCTCATCATCATTATCACCATTGCTGGCACATTGCGCGTTGGCTGGCCGGGCATTAACTCTTTTGGTTACGACGAGGCCCGTTTAAGTCTGATTGCGCTCGAAGCGTTGCAATTTGGGCACATGCCCCTCATTGGCTTGCCCTCTTCGGGTGGTTTACCCAATTTCCCAGCGGCAGCTTGGTTGTTAATGTTGCCTTACGCCTTTACACATGACCCACTCGTGGTTACTTTGCTCATTGCGTTACTTAATACCATCATTATTGTTGGGTTGTGGTGGCTGGGGCGGGTGTGGGTTGGGCGGTCGGCGGGGCTGCTCACAGCGTTTATGGCGGCGACTTCGCCTTATTTGGTGTTGTATTCGCGCAATATTTGGGCGCAAAATATGCTGCCCACGATTGCAATCGCATGGGCCATTGCCCTAACGCTGGGTTGGCGCAAACAATGGCGCTGGGCATGGGCAAAAGCCGGCTTTTTAGCGGCGTTTGCGGTGCAAGTGCATTTTGCGGGTGTGGTGTTGTTCATGCTCACTGGTATCATCACCTTAGCCCTATTGATTACCCAACGGCGCACACCCCTATTCACAAAACCGATTTTGGGCCGCGCTTGGCAATGGCTAACGCTCGGTATGGTTTTGGGCGTGTTGTTAATGCTACCGACAGTGGTTAATATTGTCTGTTGCCGCGAAGATGTGCGCACCCAGATGCTAACGTTAGGCAACAAACCAGCAATGATGAGCACAACGGCCCTGCAAATGGGGGGTTATCAGGCGGCCAATACGCATTGGCAAGGGCTGTTGTTGGGCGAAGGTGCGACCCAACGATTTTTATCTGACCCATTTGCCGAGGCAATGACGATCTTGATTTTGGCTGTTGGCTGTTTAGCTTGGTTGCGGCGTGGGCCAAAGACGGCGTTTTATGTCATCATATTATGGGCAGTTTTGCCTATTTTGGCTTTTACTCGGCATATCACCCCAGTCAACCCGCAATATCTTATTTTAGGGTTGCCAGCCTTATTTTTGTGGATGGGTGCTGTAGCGCAATGGGGCCACCCGCTAGGACGGGCAGTGTTGGCGCTGCTGTGTATCGGACTGAGCCTCAATCAAGGTATGGCGTTGGCGGCAGATCTCACCCGTGCTGGTGAGGAGGCTGGCGGAATTGGCACACCCTTATATTACCCACGTCGCGCCATTCAGTCGCTAAAAGATGGAGCAAGTAATACCGCAAATGCTAGCCCAATTGTGATTTATACCGAAGGCGATGACCCCGCCACCCAAGGCGACCCTGCCGTATTTGAAGTGCTCTTGTGGGGCTATCCCCATCGCGTGGTTGATGGCCGCTATGCCGCCTTAATTCCATCAACGCCATCGAAAGCATTGTTGAGTTATGAAACCTTGCCCGCGTTGCCAGTTTTGCAAGCATTGGGTGCTCGCGATGAGCAATTTTTTGCACGGCGGCGTAGTGAGCCGCTTTATGTGACTGAACGCATGAACATGCCAGACGCATTAAATGCGCTGAAGGCCGATGCCCGTTTGACCTTATTGAGCACCCCTATTGAATATGAAAATGGCGTGCTTTTGATTGGCTGGCGCTGGGAGAAAGTTGGCAACGCGCAAAACCAACATTGGCGTATGAGCACCATTTGGCAACTAAAAACCGCGCCAAATGACCGCACCTTACATCTATTTCATCATGTGCGGGCTGGGGTTGATCGGCAACTCATCGCTCAAGAAGATGTGCCGATGTCGTCGGGCAGTTGGCAAGTTGGAGACTTGGCGGTGGTTTGGGCCGATTTTAAGCCTGACGCTAAACTTGATGCCGCGCTGGCCGCTGGTCAGGTATTTGCCGATATTGGCATTTATCGCAATCCGGGGTTGCAACGCATTGCCGTTGCGCCTCATTCGCGCCAACCGACATCCACCGAGCCAACCATTGTTACATTATCGCCCTTACGCCCTTGATTGTAAAATTGAGCCGTGAGTCATGAGCCATCAGCCTTGAGCTATGAGCCTTGAGCCTTGAGTCATGACTTATGAAGTGATACAAATCCCTAATCCTTAATCCCACCTCCCATGAACTACTCTGATTATCAACATATTATTTTTGAGCGCCCACAGCCCAATGTTTTGCTGATGACGCTTAACCGCCCAGAAGTGCTCAACGCCGCCAATGTGCGCTTACATACTGAACTGGTTGAAATTTGGCAAACGATTGACCGTGACCCCACCGTGCATGTGGTGGTGGTGACGGGGGCTGGCCGTGCATTTTCAGCCGGTGGCGATCTGAAATTGGTTGAAGATGCCTATAAAAACCCCGAAGAG
Source organism: Thermoflexus hugenholtzii JAD2 (assembly GCA_945877855.1). GTDB lineage: Bacteria > Chloroflexota > Anaerolineae > J036 > Brachytrichaceae > AQU-03. The sequence goes on from CAMDWA010000142.1 coordinate 8,327, forward strand.
ATTATGCGCGTACTGGATGAAGCACGTGATCTGGTTTATAACATGCTGCGGTTCGGCAAGCCCGTCGTCAGTGCCATTAATGGGGCAGCGGTTGGGGCCGGACTGGTGGTGGCGCTGTTGGCCGATATCAGCATTGCCGCCGAAAATGCCAAACTAGGCGATGGACATGTGCGGCTGGGTGTGGCGGCAGGTGATCATTCGGCTATTGTGTGGCCGTTGTTGGTTAGCATGGCCAAAGCCAAATATTATCTGATGACAGGCGACTTGATTGACGGGCGCGAAGCCGAGCGTATTGGGCTGGTGAGTATGTGTGTGCCCGATGATCAAGTGTTAAGCAAGGCCTTGTCGGTGGCAGAGCGGCTTGCCAAAGGTGCGCGTCATGCCATTCGCTATACCAAACGCTCGCTCAATCAATGGATGTTGCAAGCTGGCCCGATTTTTGATCATTCGTGTGCGCTTGAAATGATCGGCTTTTTTCACGAAGATTTGGCGGCAGGGGTTGATGGGCTGCGCCAGCGGCGACCGGCGAATTATCCATCAAACCGCGTCGCTTGAATGCTGTATTAGAGTAGATTCCGAGTTGATGAAAGGTTTTGCCGAGTTCGCTATCTATCCCCAAGTGCGCCGCACTTGGGGATAGATAGCGAACTCGGCCATTCATCTTTTAGGAATTTGCTCTAAGAAACCCAATTTCTTAATTGCGATTGCATATAATCTTTACTATGCAATTTATTACCCTGCTCATTGCCACATTTGCTACCGCCCTCCTTGTGAGTGTGATTGTGGCTCAAATGTTTCGCAAACCGATCGAAGACATTTTGAACCGTATTGTGGCTGACACGGTAAGCAGCGCTTGGGCAAAATATATGCGCTTCGCCATTTTTGTCACGGGTGTGTCATCTGGTGTGCAGTTTTATCGCATCGAGCAATTTCTCGATCAACCCGCATTTAAGCCATCGCCAACGGGTGAGTCGGTGCCATATGTGCAGCCAGCCACCATCTTAGACGCGGCTCATTGGTTGTTAGAAATTTATCGCACCATCATTCAAACCTTGCAAGGCATTACTTGGATGTTGTTGGTATTTTTTGTGTGCTCGCTGATTGCTTTTGTCATCGTGCGGGCGTTTGAGTTGCGGCGTGGGGTGGGTAAGTAATATGAGAAACAAAAACAATCGGTTCGATACAATCGTGGTTGTATGCACCATCTCAACCACACGACAGGTTCACTCACACTAATTGGCTCTGGCGAAATGACACCCGGCATGGCGCGGGCGCATCGGCGCGTCATGTCGCAAGTTACGAGCGACATCATACCGGCCTTTCTCGATACCCCCGCCGGTTTTGAGTTAAATCACGAAGCGATTTCGGCCAAGGCAGTCGATTATTTTGCCGAGCAGTTTCAATTAAGGCTCGGTATTGCCTCATTTGCCAATGCCAAGCAAGCCACCCCGCTTAGTATGGAGGCGGCGATGCAAACGTTGCGCCGCGCTAATTATATTTTTGCAGGGCCGGGCAGCCCCACCTATACCGTGCGCCAGTTGCGCAATACCCCAGTATTTGAGACGATTGCGGCGAAACTGGGGGCGGGGGCGCATGTGGTATTTGCGAGCGCTGCCGCCTTGGCATTGGGGCGGCACACCCTGCCGGTGTATGAAATTTACAAGGTCGGCGCAGACCCACATTGGACAGATGGGCTTGACTTATTAGGGCGATTTAGCTTTGATTTGGCGATCGTGCCGCACTGGAATAACAATAGTGGCGGTTCGCATGACACCTCGCGCTGTTTTATCGGCAAGCCACGGTTTGAGGCGTTGCAAGCCCAATTGCCCGCTAGCACGGTGGTATTGGGGATTGATGAATATACGGCTTGCTTGATCTCATTTGCCGAAAAACGGGTAGAGGTGTTGGGAGCAGGGCAAGTGACCTTGCTACGAAGTGATCGTGCTTATACCTTTGGCAACGGCGAATCATTTGGTTTTGAGCTGTTGCGGCAGCCAAACATGCCTGATACACATGGGCATTTTGCACACGAAGAGACCTATGATGCTTTTCGTCATGCGCTCGATGACGATGCAAACCCAGCTTCGGCGCTGGGTTATTTGCATGGTTTGATGTCGTTACAGGCGCAAGCGGGCACACTTAGCCCTTCTCCGGCTCAACTCGATCTAATGATTCGTGAAATGGTGGCCTGGTTGGCGGTATGGCTAGAATATCAGCCAACAGCGGCGGCGACACCTGCCCCGACAGCGCAAGCGTCAATGGCGCCCTTTGTCAATTTGTTAGTCGATTTACGCACCCAATTACGCGCCGCCAAACAATGGGCGTTGGCCGATGCTGTGCGTCATGGGCTGGCAAATTTAGGCGTGGTGATCGAAGATACGCCTAATGGCGCACGTTGGAAGTTGGGCTAAATTTTAGCCCAATTGGCTAAAAGATGCAGGGCTGATTTCACCAACTCACCAACTCAGAATCTGCGCTATTGTGATAGAAACCGAGGTTTATTTGAGAGAAAATTTCACCGTTGGCTATTTATGATGGGTCTGCAACGCGTTGCAAAACAACAAAACAGTTACAACTCATCATAAACCTATGTCACGCATCAATATCCCTATCCTTCGTGCTTGCCTTGCGGCAGCCTTGATTGTTGGTACGGGGGTTAGCCCCACTGATGTCACTGCCCGTG
>CAMDWA010000143.1 GCA_945877855.1 Thermoflexus hugenholtzii JAD2
AACTGCTCTTTTTCTGTTTCATGCTGTTTTTTTACTTGTTCGATTTCCCGTTGACCGTCTTCATACAAACTCGCCAGCCCCTTTATTGCAATTTGTTTCCATTGATGCAACTGTGTGGGTGCAACTTCGCGTTCACTGCCAATTTGGGCCATTGTTTTGTCTTCGCGTAGTAGCTCGCGAGCGACTTCAGCTTTAAAGGTAGCTGTAAATTGTTTCTTCATTTCGCTTTAAACTCTACCTGACTTTTCGCTTTTTTCGTGTCCAGTTTTCGGGGTCCACTATAGTTTTCTCCTACAATCTTGCGTAAGATGCCTTGCAATAAAGCAATTAGAATACTATTAGTCGACAACCAAGCCTCGGTACGGCAAGGTCTAAGAATGCAATTATCACTTGAGCCAGATTTAGTGGTGATAGGTGAAGCAACCGATGGCGATTCGGCCATTAAAGTCGCAGCGACATTAAAACCCGATGTTACCGTGATGGATGTAGACATGCCACTCATGAATGGCATTTCTGCCACTCAACGCATTTGCCAAAATGAGCCAAACAGCAAAATTGTGGTATTGACCATGTATGCCGACCCAGTCACCAAGCGCAATGCTGTCGCCGCTGGGGCCGTCGATGTGATCGAAAAACAGCCTTCACCAGTCATGCTAATGCAGGCCATTCGCAGCGCCTATATCAGCGCCTGCACTCAAGCGATCACAATTTAAGCGTTGGGCGTAACCCGCGCATAACGAAAAGTGCAACACGCATCGCCTTTCATAATCGTTTGTGCTCGATCTAACACGATATCAGGATTAAAGCCTTCAATTAGTGCGCCATCACGGTTACAAGATAACGTTGCACCTAATTCGGCTAAGCCCAAAGCGCGATACATTTCGGCGTAACGACAACGGGTGACATTAAACTCAAAACGCGTATCTGATTGGGTCAATACCTCTATTTCAAGGGCATTGTCTTTGGTCCAATTAGCCATCGACTTGGCAAAATGATGCGTTGAATCACCGCCCATTTGCTCGGCCAACGCTGCCCCCTGTTCACGCGCCAATTTGATAATCGTATCGCGCAATACCGCCAGCACCTGCTCGCGGTCAAACGCTTGGCACATCGCCTCAATCACGGGGCCAATCACACGGGCTTCGATCTCGCGGCGTTTCAGCACGCCAATGCTATTTAAGGTATCGGGCGGTGGGGATGGATGATTTGCCATAGTAATGCCTATTTTAACGGCAATGGTATACTTGCCAAAACGTGTCTTTCAGCATTAGCATCTCGATTATTAGCATTATTATTGCGAGCATAATTATTGTGCCGCAAGCAATAACGCCCTGTCTGGATGGCAAATGATGTAAGCCTAAAACGCAAATCATTCACAAAACATAAAACGCCTCCCGAACAGGGGGGCGTTTTTTTATTTTAGATTTTAGATTTTGGATTTACGATTTTAAATTGACAAGGTCAGATTAAGACAAACATATGCCGATTTCACGATACCTGCCCATGCCTACGGCATAGGGCAGGTATCGTGAAATCGGCCCTTTATCGTTTAGAAATTCGCTCTAAAGCCGTAAATCCAAAATCTAAAATCTAAAATCCAAAATTCAACATGATCTATCTCTACGACACCACACTCCGCGATGGCACTCAAGGCGAGGCCATTAACTTTTCAGTCGATGACAAATTGCGCATCGCCCAACGCTTAGACGATTTTGGCATGCACTATATTGAAGGTGGCTGGCCGGGCAGCAACCCCAAAGATGCCGAATTTTTTGCCCGTGCACGTCAGCTCAATTTTAAAAATGCCAAATTGACCGCCTTTGGCAGCACCCGCCGCGCCAACAGCCGCGTTGATGCCGACCCCCAAATTAAACTATTGGTCGATGCCCATACACCCGTGGTGACGATGGTAGCCAAAACCAGCAAATTGCATGTCACCCATGTGCTTGAAACCGATATCGAAGAAAACCTCGACATGATCGCCGACAGTGTGGCCTATTTTCATCAACGTGGCAAAGAAGTGATGCACGATGCCGAACATTTTTTTGATGGCTTTAAACTCGACAAAGATTATGCCATTGCCACGCTACGGGCTGCGCTTGATGCTGGGGCCGATTGGCTGGTGCTGTGCGATACCAATGGCGGCACGATGCCATGGGAAATCGAAGAAATTGTCAGCACGACCATGCGCGAATTGCGATTAGACCCAAGCGCCGATCAATCTAAAATTAAATTGGGCATTCACACCCACAATGACGCCGGGGTGGCCGTAGCCAATGCCTTGGCTGGGGTGCGGGCGGGCTGCCAACAGGTGCAAGCTACGGTAAATGGCTATGGCGAGCGCGTCGGCAACTGCAATATCATCGACACCATTGCCAACCTAAAACTAAAGCTAAAGCGTGACTGTGTCAACGATGCGCAATTGCGCGGCCTCACTGATCTCTCACGCTATATCGCCGAAATGGCAAACATTGCCCCTAATATTCGCGCCCCTTATGTTGGGCAAGCCGCCTTCGCACATAAAGGCGGCATCCACGTGGCCGCCATTCTCAAGCTCGAAGAAAGCTATCAACATATCGACCCGACCTTGGTGGGCAATCAAAAACGGGTATTGGTGAGCGAATTAAGCGGGCGCGGCAATATTGCCTTTAAAGCCCAAGAATATGGTTTAGATGCCAGCAAAGACGAGGTTAAGCAAGTATTGGCGCAGATTAAAGAGATGGAAAACCGCGGCTTTTTCTTCGAGGGAGCCGATGCAACGGTTGAATTGATGTTGCGGCGGGCGCAGCCCGGCTATCAAAAGCCATTTCATATGATCGATTTTTTGACTGTAGTAGAGAATCGGGCCGGTATGGGGCTAATTGCCGAGGCCAATGTGAAAGTGCGGGTTGGCAATGAAATTGCCCACACCGCCGCCGAGGGCGATGGGCCAGTAAACGCGCTCGACCGCGCCTTACGCAAAGCCCTCGCCCCGCATTACCCCAACATCAACAATGTGCACCTGACCGACTACAAAGTGCGTATTTTAGATGGCGACAAAGCCACCGCCGCCACCACCCGCGTCACCATCGATTCATCGAGTGGCAGCCGCAGTTGGACGACGGTTGGCTCATCGACCAATATTGTTGGGGCATCGTGGATGGCTTTAAGCGACTCGCTTGAATACGCAATTACAATTGTGGGGTGAGAGGTTTTTAGCCTAAACGAGTATCTTCCAATCATTCGGGGTAAACCCAAAAGATGTAATGTCGAAATCACGATATGGCCTTTATGAGCAGGGGCTTTGTCCCTGCTCCCAAAGACCATATCGTGATTTCGACGAAAATTTGTTTTATTGAGAAGATACCAAACGACTATTTATTAAACCCTATTTTTTCATGGGCTTTACCGTACTTATTTGAAAAAAGACATAAAAATGAACGTACGTGACCCTTATTACGTTATCGGGCATAAAAACCCAGATACCGATTCAATCGCATCGGCAATCGGGTATGCATGGCTATTGCGCGAACGTGACAACCTTGATGCTGTCGCGGCACGGGCGGGGGCGCTCAACGCCCAATCAAAATTTGCATTGGGGCATTTTCAAGTTGAATCGCCATTGCTATTAGAAGATGCTGCCCCGCGTTTTGCTGCCATTGCCCAACACATCACCCCGCTACAACCCAATAGCCCACTGCATCAGGCATGGCAACAATATGCTGATCTTGATCATCCTGTCCCCATCGTTGACACAAACGGGCTACCACAAGGGTTAGTGACCGGCAGCTCGGTGTTCGGCTATTTATCCAAACACCTCAATATCGCCGAATCACCTTTTCGCGCTTTAATTGATGTGCCTTGTATTCAGGCCTGCGACCCCAATGTGCCGGTATTTAACGCCAATGACCGTGTGAGCGATTTGGTCGATAATTTGCTGCGCGTGCGCCGTGATTATTTTTGGGTGGTCGATGCCGATGGCAAATATGTTGGCATTTGCCGTCGCGCCGATATGATTAAACCGCCCAAAATTAAAGTCATATTGGTTGACCATAATGAAGTATCACAGGCGGTGAATGGTTTAGAACAAGCCGAATTAATGGAAGTTCTTGATCATCATCGCATTGGGGCCATCAGCACAACCATGCCTATCGCTTTTCATGTAGATGTGGTTGGCTCATGTTCAACATTGGTCGCAGAGCGTATGCGTATGGCGACCTTAATTCCCCCGCCGGGCATTGCAGGTTTGCTGCTGTCTGGATTATTGTCCGACACCCTCATTTTTAAATCGCCCACCAGCACCTTACGTGACCAATCAGCCGCCAATTGGCTGGCCCGCATCGCCTTTGGGGCGAGTGGCTCGGCTGATGCTGAAGCAAAATTGCGTCGTTATGGCGAAGAATTATTGATGGCTGGGGCCGATCTGACCGGCCGTTCAACCCGCGACTTAGTTTCATCTGATTACAAAGAATTTGAAGCTGGCAGAATCAAATTTGGAATAGCCCAAATCGAAGTAACCAGTTTTTCAACCGTCATGTCCCCCGAACAATTAGCCAAGATCCGAGAGGCATTGGCCGCCCAACGCGAACAACATTCATTAGAATTTGCTGGGCTAATGGTAACCGATATTGTGCAAAATAACAGCTTATTGGTGCTTTCAAACGAGCCGCGCCAATTGGCACAATTGCCCTTCTCGCGGCGTGCCCCGGGTTTATTTGAAATGCCCGGCGTGGTATCGCGCAAAAAGCAATTATTACCCACCCTCTTGGGGCTGCTTAATGGATAAGGTAGCCGTGAGCCATAAAATAGCCATGAGCCATGAGCTTTGAGCCGTGAGCTATGAGTCATGACTCACGGCTCATGGCTCATGGCTCACGGCTTGCAATATAATCTTTTATCGCCTGATACAACGGCAATGGCGTAAAATCTGGCTCAACCATGCGAAAGTAATACCACGATTGATTTTTTTCGTTGTCGCTGGCGCGTTTAAAAAACCACACCGACATTACCCCCACCCAAGGCCACTCGCGCTTGGCACGCTCGTAAGTTTGCGGCACATAACTGGCCTGTCGCTCAAGGCTCACCCGCCCAAACCGCTCACAATCGGCAATACCATCGCAAGTTGGGGTTGCATTCCAATTTACCTCGGCCAGCCAAATAGGCTTATGGGCATCGCCATTACGCACCATAATGTCACGCATTAGCACATGCCGCGCTACATTGGTCTCACGCCAATTAAGGCGTTGGTCAGTTGGCCCCGAAAACAAACCATAGCCTTGGGCCGAAGCGATATCAAAACAACGCCCTGCCCCGGCGTTATACATGCGCTGAAAAAAAATTAAGTCGCTCATGCCGCCCGGCGGGTAGCCGGCTTGTTCATTGTTAGGGGCCAATGCCGCTGCAATCACCACTACGGTCGGGTCAATTTGTTTGGCACGGTCATACGCCGCGCACAACAATTTGGCATAATCTTCAGGGTTTACCCGTTGCTCACCCCATTCTGGGTAAATATTGGGTTCATTCCAAATTTGATAATATCGAATACGCCCTTTATAACGCGCCACCACTGCCCCAACATAATCAGCAAAATCATCAAATTTGGCAGGCGGGCCTTTGTCGCCCAAGTCTTTATAACCAGCGTGCGCCCATTGTGGGGGCGCATCCAGCCGCGCAATCATTTGCAACCCATATTGCTCGGTTAAGTTGACAATATTGTCATATTTCTCCCATGCACTGCGAAATGGTGGGTTACGGCGGTCTTCAAAATCACCTTTCGCATGAATTTCAAGGTCAGCCCATGCAAACTCTTGCCGAACCCATGCAAAACCGGCTTCTTTAATCATACGCAAAGCCCGCTCACGTTTGGCAATTTCAACTTCTTGCTCTAAAAATGTATTGATACCAAATGGGCTAAGGCCAGTATGTTGAATTTGCACATCGGGCGCAAGCTGTAAAGCTGGGCGAGGCCAATCTAAGGCCTGATTCCACAAAGCGCGTATTTGCGCCAATGTTTTTTCTTCGCCCGTCAGTGCTGCTAATTTGGTTTGTGCGGTTGGGGTTGTTAGCGACACCCATACGGCCACAAACAAGATGCCAATGCCTATCGTAAAAAAAAGTTTTTTGGTCAACGCAGGGCGAGTATATCGGATGCCCCAGATATCTTTACAAAAAAATAAATATTATGGGCGTTGGCGACGGGTTGGAATAGGTTCCGGGGTGCGAGACGGGCGCTGGGTTGGGGTTGGTTGCGGTGTGCGTGTTGGCCGAATTTCGGGCGGAATGGGCGGGCGGTTGGGTTCAGCTGGCTGATTGGGTTCGGCGATACGTGTGGCGAGCCAATCACGCATCGCAAGTGTGGGTTGCGCAATGAGTGTAGGGGTAGCCTCGCGTGGCACTTCGCGCGTCGGGCGTAAACGGGTTGGCTCTGGTAATTGGGTCGGTCGTTCACGCGGGATCTGCGTTACAAAAACACGAGTGGGCAATGGCAATGCAATGAATCTTGGGGTTGCGGTGGGCACAGGCAATGCCGCAACAGGCACGGATGTCGGCGGTAACGCTGTTGGGCGCGGTGGCACAGGTGTCGCTGGAGCCGCTGGCGCAGGCGGGGGCGCTTGTGGCTGTTGGGGGGGTGGCTGAGTCGCCGTTGCAGTTGGTTGCGGCACAGGCGTATCTGTTATTGCCACAGTACTGGGCACAAGCGTCACCGTTGGTAAGGGGGTAATGGTAACTTCGCGGCGGTTTGTATTTTGGCTTATGGTGGTGTTGGTTACGGTTGCGCCAATGGCGATGGGGGTGCCGCGAGTTCGATCTAATGCCTCACCGAGCCGTGTTTGAAAACTATCGACCCGCTCACGCAATAACAAACTGGCTTCGGCTAAATCATTTGAAGCAGAATTGGGGGTCACTGAAACAACAGCTTCGCCATCAGTTTTAGTCGCATTGGTGCCATTTGCAGCAATGCGATTAAGCCGTACAACAATGTCACTGTTGGGTTGTAATCGTACATCGCTGGCAAAAGCATCGCCATTCAACATTGCCAAAAATACACCGATGACAATAACTGCCAACAGCATACCTACCGAAATTAAAAAAACTGGCCGATTTGTCAACGCTTTACCCCCAAAATACCCTATTCGCTACAACTGTAAAGAAAAATACACCCCTTCAATGAAAATTTGATGAGAACTTTATCATCGAACACAACTATACAGGTTTTGCCTCTTGTGCAATCAGTACTGCAAGGCGTTGTATCAACTGCTGCGTAATTGGCCCGGCGTGCCATCGCCAATCATAACCTCATCAATCTTAACCACTGGCAAAATCCCGCGTGAAACACTGGTAATAAAACACTCTTGAATTTGCGTTACCGCCTTTATATTAGCGGCAATAGGCGAAAAAACAAGACCTTGAGCTATCTCTAAAACCAATGAGCGCGTCACCCCGATTAACACCCGTGCTTCTTCACTATGTAGCATGAGTGACGGCATAATGGCAAAAAAATTGCTACTTAGTCCCTCTAAAATGGCGCCATCGTCGGCAACCATTAACCCTTCGTGCACCGCATTTGGCAAGTTTTTGTAAATGGTGCTGGCCGTCACATTAAACGATGTGCTTTTGGCATGGGGGTTTTCGCGCCGTAACGGCATTGTCACACAGGCTACGCCGTTTTCATATAGGGTTGATGCATAGGGCGTAAATGGCTCAATCGTTGCAAAAAACTGTGCCATTGGCATTGGCGCTTGCTCAATGATCGCAAAAGTCAAACGCAGTCGTGCCTCAGGGTAATCGGCATCACGCAACGCCATACGTATGGTTTGATATGCTAACTCGCGGTTAATGTGGCTTGGGCGGCCCATTAAAGCGATTGATTCTTCGAGCCGTGCCAAATGTTGTTCTAAACGCAACACTCGATTGCCGTCATAGGTGCGAAAAGTAGTGTAAGCGCCGCTCGGCAAGGCATCGGCTGCCATTCGCATATCGATGTATTCGCCAAACAGAGAAACATTTTGTTGTGTAAAGGTATAAGTTTTGATCAATTTATTTCATTCCCATTCTTTGTCGTAAGACTATCAGCCACATCACGCATATGTTTTTAGTATAGGGCTTACGCACAACTTAAACTTTTTTTACCACGAAGCACACAAAGACCTCAAAGATAAAGCCAATTTCTACGCTTTTCTTTGCGATCTTTGTGGTGAATTTTTCGATTCGCGTAAGCCTTAATAAAAACCCGTGTTAAGCCCTATCTCGTATCGCCATCTCATATACCGCTTCTAGCGCTTCAATACTGCGATCCCATGTGTAATGTGTTTCAACCAAATGTCGTCCTTGCGTTGCCAAATGGGTTCGCAACTGCACATCGGTTAACAAGCGCTGCACTTGCATCGCAAAATCGTCGGGGGTGTGTGCGATCAATAAATGTTGACCATGTTGTACGTCTACGCCCCCAATCCCAAAAGGTGTTGCGACGGCTGGCGTGCCACACGCCATTGCCTCGATGACCTTAAATTGCATACCTGACCCCGCTTGCATAGGCATTACCGCAACACTGGCGCGGCTCAAATGCGCCGCAACACTATCGACATGGCCTGTTACGATAATTTGCGGGTCGTGCTGGGCTAATTGCAGCACTTGCGGGTGTGGGTCTGTGCCAACAATATAAAAGCGCACATTGGGTAAATGGTGTTTGATGCGTGGAAAAACATGTTGAATAAACCAACAAACGCCATTGACATTTGGAAAATAACGCATATTGCCGCTAAACACCAATGAATTTGGCTCGCGCTGGGTTTGATCGGCAAATGGAAATTTGTCTAGCTCTACACCATTGGCGTTAATATGCAAATTTTCAAAATCACCGATTGCGCTGCGGTCGCTCGACGAGACAACCGTTGCACGTTCAAATTGTTGGCAAATAAAGCGCTCATAACGTTGCATATTGCGCCACTCTAACCAAGTTGCTAGCCACATCGGCCCACGTTCTTGCTGATGCCGGCGTTGCATATTGACTGAAAGTGCATCAACCAAATCGATGACACGTGGGGTGCGTAAGTCAGCCTCAAAGTAGGGGGCCATACGCGCCAATTGCACATGAATTATGTCAAATTGATGCTGGGCGAGCAGGGTTTGCACCGCGTTTTTCATGGCGCGAGATTGAAACAGCGCGGTTTGAAATGGATAACCGGAGGCCACCCCACGCAAAAACCAACCCACCATGCTGATGGTTTTAAACGGAACTGTAACCACCTGCTCACAAAACGATTGAATAATATCGGTGGCGGCAGTACGCGGCGCTGCATCATCAAACGAAAGCAATGTCACACGGTGGCGCTGCGACAATAGCCGCAAATGATGATATGCACGCACCTGATCCCCTTTGTAAGGGGGATATGGGAAACGGGGTGCAAGAAAAAGAATCTTCACAGGCCAACCACTTTAGATAGCAATGTTAGCATTAATTTAGCGCTAAATTGCCAATTAAACTGCGATGCGCGTACCCTGCCTGATTCGATTAATTGTTGGCACAGGCTTGGCTCATCGATCAAACGTTGCATCGCATTGCTCATAGCCATTATGTCGGTCGGGTCGATCAATAATGCGGCCTCGCCAGCAATTTCGGGGATTGAACTGGTGTTTGAGGCGATAACGGGCGTGCCACATGCCATCGCTTCTAACACGGGCAGGCCAAACCCTTCGTAAAGTGAGGGATATAACAGTAGCGTTGCCCCAGTATACAAAGTCGCCAATTCGCGCTCGCTGACAAAGCCCAACAAAATCACATCATTGCCCAGGTTCAGCCCATATTGCTGCGCCAATTTGCCAAAATAAGTTTGGGCGGCTAAGTCGAGACCGGTAACGACTAATTTTTGGGTGCGGTTTTTTAATTGGGCAAAGGCCTCAATCAGCCGCGTTGTGTTTTTGCGTGGGTCAATGGCCCCTAACCCCAATATATAAGGTGGCCTCACCTTCAATTGTGCCAAACCCAGTGCTACATTTTCTGGCAATTGTGGGCCATATTCAGCCGCCGCCGCCAATGTCACCACCTGAATCGCGACTGCCGATGTTGACAAACTGCGGCCCAAATATTGCAAAATATCGCGCCGCGAAAATTGCGAATCGGTGACGATAAGGTTGGCACGGCGGGCAGCCTTTGGCACGATCCAGCGTCGATAATGCCGCCCCAAACGTTGATATAACGAGGGCGAGGTTGGCAATTGCCCTTGTGGCAATAAATACATGACATCGTGAATGGTGAGTGCAAGTTTGATCGGCGCAGGCAAAAAAATGGGCGCGGTATTGGCAGGGCAATACAACACATCAACCCCATCTTTAAGCGCTTGGCGCGGCAAAAGCCATTGCTCCCATAATGGGTAAAAGGCTGGCCCAAACGGCCTCACGGTTACATGGTCATTTGCAAATAGCGCAGCAGCGGTTACAGCGCGGGCACTATCGACATATAAGGTCAGCCTAAATGGGGCGGGCGCATCGTCGCAGGGGGTTGTTATGAATCGAACCCATTCATTTATAAGGCTATAAACCACCGTGCCCATGCCGCGCCGATAATGAATGAGGCGTGCGTCGATCCCAATATGCAACATGATCAAAATAACTCGAGTAAATGTTTACGCTAAAACGCAAGTATAGTGCTTTCGTCGTCACTTTGCAATAAATAGTGATTGTTAAACAGTAGTTTA
>CAMDWA010000144.1 GCA_945877855.1 Thermoflexus hugenholtzii JAD2
TTGCTGTATGTTAGTTTGGGAGCGATTAAAGCAGATAGCGACTCAAACTGAGCAGACAATTTATCAGGTTAAACACCGTCTACTTGATGACTATATGTGCAGCATGTTACGGAACCCACCCATAAAAATGCGATTCGCGTAAGTCCTAAGCTCATGGTAGACAGATCAAACCCACACACAAAATCGGCCTATGGCGGCGATGGCTGGCGACCGAGGCTGACGGCCTTGCGCGACGAGCTAGGCACGACCCGCTGGGCCAATGGCGGCATCGACAGCGAATATGCCGCGTTGAAGCAAGTATTATTGTATCGTCCGGGGCAAGAATTGGCGGCCTCGACTGATTTTAATGCCGTGCAAATGCTCGAACCGCTCGACATTGGCAAGGCCATTGACCAACATGACGCACTGGCGCAGGCCTACCGCGACAACGGCGTGACGGTGCATTATGCCGAGGTGGTCGGGCAAGCGCCCACCCCCAACCAGATGTTTATGGCCGATTTGTTCGTGATGACCCCCGAAGGCGCGATCATTGCGCGGCCTGCGTCTGAGGTGCGGGCGGGCGAAGAACGCTGGGCAGCGCGAAAAATTGCCGAGCTTGGCATACCGATTGTGCGCAGTGTAAGCGGGCGCGGCACGTTTGAGGGCGCTGACCTGATGTGGCTCGACCCCAAGACAGCCATCATCGGGCGCGGATTGCGCACCAACGACCAAGCCATCGAACAAATTGCCAGCATTTTGGCCGATATGGGGGTTGACCTGATTGATGTCGATATGCCAGTCGGCACGATGCACCTGATGGGTATGTTGCGCTTTTTAGACAAAGATTTGGCGTTGGCGTGGCCGGTGCGGTTGGTGCATCGCGCTGTCGATGCGCTACGTGAACGCGGCTACCGCGTGGTGTTTTTCCCCGATGAAAAGGAAGCCCGCGACGGCATGGCCTTCAACCTCGTTAATCTTGGCCCCGGCAAGGTGCTGATGGCGGCGGGCAACCCCATCACCGAGCGCTTTTTCACCGAGCTAGGTGTTGAATGCATCACCACACCCGTCGATGAACTCGCCAAAGCCGCCGGGGCCATTGGTTGCCTCACCGGCATTTTGGAACGCGCAAAAACTTAATGGTTAGTGGTTAATGGTTAATGGTTAATGGTTAATGGTTAATGGTTAATGGTTAATGGTTAATGGTCAATGGTTAATGGTTAATGGTCAATGGTTAATGGTCAATGGTTAATGATAAGTTATGAATTATGATGAAAAGGCTGATCATCAACTCTCAATTAACGATTAGCATAACTACAGTTAACCATTAACCATTAACCATTAACCATTAACCATTGACCATTAACCTAGCCATACACCCCCCGATACTTCTCGGGCAGCATGGCGGCGATGGCGTGCATGATGCGCTCGGTCGAGGCATCGTGGCTGTCGGCGGGGTCGAGGGTGATGGCGGGGCCGATGCGCACATGCACATCGGTGCGATGCAGGCGCTTGAGGCTCGGCTCGATGTTTTCAACCCCCCACACCGCCACCGGAATCACCGGCACTTTGGCCTTGGCCGCAATCCATGCCACGCCATTGCGGGCCTGTTGCAGCCCACCGGTTTTGCTGCGTGTGCCTTCGGGGGTTAGCCCCACCACCCAGCCGCGTTTGAGCGCCGCCAACACCGCCGATAGCGCCACGCGATCGACCTCGCCGCGTTTGACCCAAATGACATTGATACGGTCAAACAACAGGCGAAAAGGCAAGACCTTGCGCCATTTGTCGGCGGCGATGCCGGTCAGGCGATGGGTGGGCGGGATGAGCGACATCAGCGTCGGCGGGTCCCATTGGGTGAGGTGGTTGCCCGCCACCAAATAGGGCGCGGGATGGCTGAGGTGCTCGATACCTTCGACGTGCATGCGGCACACGGTGCGCATGAGCAGCCGCACCACGCCATGAAATAGACGATACCAAAATTCGTTTGACATACCCCCCATCATACCCGCGTCACCCCCGTCGTAGAGACGGGTCGGTGATCCGTCTTCGTGTCACCCATACACACATTCGTATGTGGATTGCATATACCCATCACAAGATGCCCCAACATCGTAGAGACGGGTCGGTGACCCGTCTTCGTGTCACCCACACACATACAATATGCAAATTGCATAGACCCAACCCCGATCACAAAATGCGCGATGAATATAAGGGGTATGTTTGCCGAAACGAAGACGGGTCACCGACCCGTCTCTACGACCAAAATTTTTCGATTGGGCGTTAACCCGCCCCAAACCCCCGTTCAGAGGCCCGATAGGCCAGAGTTCAGAGTTCCAGAATAGGGAACACGCCATACACAAGCCGAAAACCGCAGCGGTAGTTGACGTTGTCCGGAAGGCCGCCGTAGCGGGAGGACACGCGCACGTAGTCTTCGTTGAGGTAGAAGGCCCCGCCGCGCAGCACTCGGGTATCGTTGCCATCCGTTTTAACTGAACCTTTCAAATCGATTAGACCGCTGTCATACTTAGACAAAGTCCATTCCCAAACATTCCCACCCATGTCTTCACACCCATAAGGCAAGTTCGTGTTCGGAAAACACCCGACCGCGCTCGTGCTTTCGATATTAGTGTCACGATAGTTAGCATCTTCGGCCTTGATCGTCTCCCCCCACGGGTAGCGGCGCTTATCCGCGCTACCCCGCGCCGCCTTCTCCCATTCAATCTCGGTCGGCAAGCGAATGGCGTAATTTAAAGTTGGCTTGCCCGACAACGCCACAATTTTGCCAACCCGCTCATGCAACCAACGCGAAAACGCCAAAGCCTCGTGCCAACTCACACCGACTACGGGATGGTTATCCTCGCCAAAGGGTTCACGGTATCGCTCAGGTTGGTCACGAAAATCGCTATCCCAGCGCCCTTTATAGCCCTTGCCAGCTTGCCACCAACCCAGCGCCGCCGCCTCGCGCCAATAATCTTTATGTTCTTCTCTGGTATACCCCCCATCATTCACAAATGGCCGAAATTGGGCATTGGTAATGGGGTATTGGCTGATCCAAAAAGCATTTTTCAGCGTCACTCGTTTGGCTTCCTTCCCTTCACCCAACCAAAATAGTCCCGCCGGCACATGGCAAAAGCGCATGGCCTCGACCGTCAGCACATCGGGGCGCGGATCGCCTAGCCGTGACAGGGCGCGCCCAGCGGCGGCCCGTTCGATGGCGGGCAATTTGCGTTCACGCATGATTTGCAGCAACACCGCCTTAATCCGTTTAAGGTAAAGCTTACCGCCAGACCACGCCTTGATCCTTTCGGCGCGGCTGTCATCCTCAAACCACTGCGGGTCTACCAACGCCATTTTGCCCGACCACAAGGCCGCCCGCCACTCCGCCGTCGTCCAGTCTTGGCGTTTGGCTTGGCCCTCAAGCGCATCATCGGGGCTGGGGGGGCATAGCTGATAGGCCAATTCTTTCCATTTTTGCCGCGAGCCGCGGGTGTAATATTTGGCCTCGGCCCCCAACTGCACCGCGTTTTCCCAATAATCACCGGCCTTGGCGGCATTCTGAATCAATTCCAAGGCCGTCTCTTCGTCAGCATCACTGCCCGAAGTTAAATAGCAGCCAGCCAAATATTCTTGAAAGGTGCGATGCGGAAAGCTGTAAATTTGGGCGCTTGGGTCGCTGCCACCCTGCCCAACCAAAATACCGGCACATTCATCCACATAGTCCAAAAATTCGCGCGCGGTTTCGGCGCTGCGAAAATATTGCTTGCCTTCCAGTTCAGCCACAATCTGCGCCCCGCGCAAATCGGCGGCTTGGGTTGGCTGCTTGGCCTTGCCTTGAGTGGCTTGTTGCTGATGCGCCAAAAAGCCCAGCCGCTGCAATGCGCCAAACACACGCTCGTCGTCATCCAAGAAATGTTTGAGCGCCTCCGACAAGGCATCGTCTTTGCCCTTGGCGCGTTGCCAACGCCGCAGAAAAACATCAATGGCATGCCCATACAACTCGGCACGTTGCTTGGGCAGCTTTTTCTTAGCTTGGTGCACCGCCGCAATAACGGTCAACAATTGCGGGTTTTCGGTCAGTTCGAGCGGCAATTCGCGCACAGCGGCGGTCAAGGCCTGCGTCAATTCATCGGCTTGGGTAGCGTTATACACCTGCGGGCTTTGCACCCGATACCAATTTTGGCAAAAGGTCTGCACTTGCGCCTCGCTCAGCGGCAAAAGCTGATGCAGGTGAAAACCTTTGAACAGCTTTTCATCCAACGAGCGGGTGCGCAACGTCACCATCACCTGCGGCGGGTTGGCATAGCATTGCATGGCCGTCAGCACTGTGTCTTGCGCCATCAGGCGCAAATCGGGGGTCACCTCATCCAAGCCATCAAACACCAACAAAACTTTGCCATCCAACAATTTTAGGTTTAACCCCTCTTCAAATTGCAACAAACGCAATTTTTGCAATTCGTGCTTGATCTGTGCATCCAGCACCGCGAGCAAGGTTTGGCGCTTATCACGCCTGAGCGCGTTGGCATCCAACCCTTTTAGCCGCTCGGCCAAGTCGCGCAAATTGATGAGAATGGGGCATACCTCGCGCAGCGGCCCGCGCAACACGGCGGTGGTGGGGTCGCCCAATTGGGCGCTGCAAATATCGGCAATCAGTTGGCGCACAAAGGCGCTTTTACCGCTGCCCGGTGCGCCATGCAATAGCACCTTGGGCTGGCCTTGCATGGCGGCCCGCGCCGAGAGCAAATCTTTCTCATCCTCACGCTCACCGCGCCCCACCCGCCGCACATTCAGCGCAATATACACTTGGTCAAGCGTGATCGGGTTGTGGGTGTTATTCTCGTTGCCGTCAAAGGCCATGTCGCCCAGCGGCAGCCGCAAACACTCGGCGCGTAATTGCTTCAGATAATGATTGGCATAGTTGACATTGGCGGCCCCATAAATATTGATCGTAATCTTGTCACGCCCGACAAAATCGCCACCGGTCGCAATGCTGGCCTGCGCCCCAATCACCGCGCCTTGGGCATTGATGCTGAGTGGGCTGCCCAGCCGCGCCAAGGCTGCCTCTATGGTGCGGGCAAACCATTGTTGGTCGTCTGCGTCCAGTTGCTTCGGCGCTTGGGCCAGCACATCCAGCTTTTTCAGCATCTCGTCAAGCGCGTCCAATACGCGCCCATCTTGCAGGGCGGCTTGCTGAAGGGCGGCGGCTTGCTCGGCAGGCGCGGCGCGTTTGTCATACACCTGCTGCACCACATTCGCCAACAGGTTTGCGCCCACCCCGCCCATCAAGTTAATGAGCGGGGTTTGGGCGGCTTCGAGCGGCAAGCCTTGCAGCGCCGCGCCCAGCGGCAACAAGGCCGCGCTGCACAGGGTGTAATACAGGGCTTCGGGTGCGGCCTTGCGCACCTCATCCGTCAGATTTTGCAGCGCTTGACGCGCATTATTGGCGGCGGCGGTTTTCCATTCGGCAAAATTGGGTAACATGGTGGCAGGTCTATTGTATAACTACGCCAAATTTTGCCACAAAGCCAAGGCTGTTCAAAAGTCGCCTCGTCATTCCCGCGAAAGCGGGAATCTATAACCAGACAGGCATAGGTTGGCTGGTTTGCCGCAATTTTGCCCTGACACGTTGTGGATCTCCGCGTTCGCGGAGATGACGGGTTAAGTAGCGTGCTGATTTTTGAACAGCCTTTGCCACAAAGCGCACAAAGAACACAAAGAAAAAAAGGGTTTTAGTTCTAAATCTTTGTGTTCTTTGTGCGCTTTGCGGCAAAAAAATTAAATCATATGTAACATCACAACCGTGCCATTTTGAAGCGCGACATGGTATAGAATTGAAAGTGGATAGTGATAGTAGATAGTAATAGTAGATAGTTAATAGCAAACAATCTACTAACACTATCTACTATCACTATCCACTTTCAAAAGCCATGACCCAAGCCACCGATATCACCCTAAAACTGGCCGAATTTGAGACCCGCATCGCCCGCGGCGAAAAGATCGAGCCGGGCGACTGGATGCCGGACGACTATCGCAAGCAACTGATTCGTATGATCTCGCAACACGCCCACAGCGAAATCGTCGGCATGTTGCCCGAAGGCAACTACATCACCCGCGCCCCCAGCCTGCGCCGCAAAATGGTGCTGATCGCCAAAGTGCAAGACGAAGGCGGGCATGGGCAATATTTGTATCACGCCGCCGAAACGCTGGGCATTAGCCGCGACGAGATGGAGCAGGCGCTATTGGCAGGCAAAGCCAAATATTCGTCCATCTTCAATTACCCGACGTTGAACTGGGCCGATATCGGCATCATTGGTTGGTTGGTCGATGGCGCGGCGATTAAAAACCAGACCATGTTGGCGCATTGCAGCTACGGCCCCTATTCACGGGCGATGGTGCGCATTTGCGCCGAAGAGACATTTCATCAGCGCCAAGGCAAAGAGATGATCGTGAAATATGCCCAAGGCACCTCCAATCAGCGCCAAATGGCACAAGATGCGCTCAATCGATGGTGGGGGCCGGTGCTGATGATGTTTGGCCCACACGATAGCGACTCGCCCAACAGCGAGGTGTTGATACGGTGGGGGGTGAAAACCCAAAGCAACGACACCGTGCGCCAACTCTTTTTAGACGAGGTTGTGCCAGAATTAATGGCGATTGGCGTGCAAATTCCCGACCCGCAACTGCGTTTCGATGCCGAAAGCAAGCATTGGAAGCATGGCCCGATTGATTGGGCACATTTTTGGCAGGTGGTCAAGGGCAATGGCCCGATGAACAAAGAACGCCTCGCCGCCCGCAATCAGGCGCACGACAATGGCGCTTGGGTGCGCGATGCCGTCACCGCCTATGCGAGTCGTAAATGAAAAATTTGAAAATGGAAAATGAAAAATTAGACCACCAGCCCAATTTTCCATTTTCTGTAGGGGGCAAGATGATAGTGCAATCGTCAAATCGTCATCTTTGCGTAACATCCGTCATTTCGACCCTTCGGCAAGCTCAGGGTAAATTACGAGGAGAAATCTTTGCTTAAGATACGCTGCGAGCCTCAATTTACGCAAAGATTTCTCGCTTCGCATCGAAATGACAGTTCCACGATCATCTTGACCCTCACACAATTTTTCATTTTCAATTTTAAATTCTAAATTTTTAAGATGCGTTACGAAATATTTAAACAAGACGCGCCCAACCAACCGCACAGCAATGTCGGCAGCGTTCATGCCCCCGATGCCGAAATGGCGCTGATGCATGCGCGAGATGTGTATGGTCGCCGCCCCAACGCCGTCAGCATGTGGGCCGTGCCGGAATCGGAAATTTATGCCACAAGCCATGAGGAAAGAACCAAGAACCAAGAACCAAGAACCAAGAGCCAAGAGCCAGAAGCTCAAGGCTCAAGGCTCAAGGCTCAAAGCTCAAAGCTCATGGCTCATGGCTCATCGCCCACCAGCTATGCCGTTTTTCGCAAAACGTCGCAGCGGCGTTCGATGACGTATGTGGCATATGCGGGCACGGTTGAAGCCAACACGCCGGAGGACGCAGTGACGGCGGCGATGCACAAATTCCCCAACCCCACAACCTTTGTGTGGTGGGTTTGCCCCGAAGCCGCTATCAGCAAAACCGAGGCCGAGGCCACGCCGAGCTGGTTCGAGCCAGCCAAAGACAAAGTGTATCGCCAGCAAGCCTATTATGGCGATGCCGCCCGCCAAAGCCGCCGCCAACGCACCGAGCTTGTCAGCAAGCTGATGGGCGACGAGACCCAAGACGAAGCCTAATTTTTACCATGAATGCCGAACTTACCTCCACCCTCGACTCGCGTGTGCTGGCCCTCGCCGACGATGAACTGATTTTGGCGCACCGCGACAGCGAATGGACTGGGCATGCACCCATGATCGAAGAAGACATCGCGCTGGCGAACATCGCCCAAGACGAGCTGGGTCACGCCACCTTATGGTATGACATTTTGTGCGACCTACGCGGGCAGCCCGATGAACACGCCGACCAATTGGTTTATTTTCGTGATGCCGCCGATTGGCGCAATGCCCAATTGCTCGAGTTGCCAATTGGCGATTGGGCCTTTACCATGTTGCGCCAATTTTTGTTCGATCAGTTTGAATGGGTGTTGCTGCCCGCCTTGGCCAAAAGCAGCCACATCGCCGTTGCCCAAGCCGCCGCCAAAGTGCTGCGCGAAGAAATTTACCACACACGGCATAGCACGGCGTGGGTGCGACGTTTAGGGCAAGGCACCGCCGAGAGCCACCGCCGAATGCAAACCGCGCTCGATGTGCAATGGCCCCTCGCCAGCCAGCTATTTGTTCCCATGCTCGGCGACGCAGCGCTGGTCGCGGCGGGCATTTGGCCAGACATGGCCCCATTGCAACAACAATGGCTGGCGAAAGTGAGCGAAATGTTGGCCGAATGCGGCTTAGTTGCGCCCGCCACTGCCGCCACCCGCATCAGCCGCCACACCCACACCGAACATCTAGTAAACTTGTTGGCCGATATGCAATCGGTGGCACGGCTTGACCCACAGGCCGATTGGTAAAAAATATGAACAACATGCATCAGTATTTAATTGAGCAGGTGCTGGCCTGCGGCGACCTGCTCAATACGGCGGTCAAGTTTGTCAGCGACGACGAATTGTGGTTCAAGCCCAGCCCCGCCGATTGGCATATTCATCAGGTGGTAACGCATTTGCGTGATGTGCAGCGTGATATTTTCTTGCCACGCATCGGCCTCGCCCTCCAAGCCCCCGGCACAGCCATTCAGCCATTTCATGCCGATGCTTATATGCAAACGCATTATCGTGCTGATGCGCCGTTTGACGATCTGTTGCACGATTTTGACTCGGCCTGTCGGCATTTTGCCGCGAAATTGCAAACACTCGACGAGGCGCAGTGGCGTTGCCATGTGCAGCACCCCAAGATCACAACTATGAGCATTGAGTGGTTGGCGTGGCACACCATTGGGCATACCCACGAACATATTTCGCAAATTATCAGCAACCGCGATCAATTTTATTTAAAAACCTCCGAGGTTTAGGCCGGTTTTAAATGCTTACGCAAAAAGATGTTTGGCAAGCCCTTGAGCAAATCAAAGACCCCGAAATACCGGTGATCAACATTGTTGAAATGGGCATTGTGCGCGAGGTGGCGATTAATGGGACAGCCGTGATGGTGACAATGACACCCACATTTTCGGGTTGTCCGGCGCTCAATGTCATGCGTAATGATATTTTGGCCCAACTTCGCACATTGGGCGTAGCCCAACCCAGCGTCAACATCGTCAATGCGCCTGCATGGAGCAGCGACTGGATCACGCCTGAAGCTCGTGCTAAACTAAATGCGTTTGGGCTGGCCCCGCCTGCCATCCATGGCGGCGATGTGAATGTCATTTTATTCGACATGCCCCATTGCCCGCGTTGCGGCAGCGCCGATGTCATACTCAAAAACAGCTTTGGCACCACCCTTTGCCGCGCCATGTATGTGTGTAATCAGTGCCGCGAACCATTTGAACAATTTAAAGGAATCTAGGGGAAAGGATGAAGGGTGAAGGATGAAGGATGAAAAAATTCACCCTTCATCCTTCATCCTTCATCCTTCCATTTATCATTATGTCAACACTAACCGCTTTATACAAGACCCCAGCCGATACCGCTGCCTTCGATGATAACTATTTCAATGTGCATGTGCCTGCCGTGAAAAAAGTGCCGGGCTTACAGTCAATTGACATCACCAAATTTGGCCGCACGTTGGTCGGCGATGGCTTTTACCTGATGGCGGTGCTGCATTTTGCCGATGATGCCGCACTAAAAGCCGCCATGAAATCGCCCGAAATGGCCGAAGCAGGCAAAAGCCTGCAAGACGCGATGAAGGCCGGCATCGTGACGATGATGTTTGGCTCGGCAGTTTGAATTTTTCGCATATAATCTTTCGGGTTCTAAACCCACCATGTCATACGAAAACATCCTTTACACCGTCGAAAACGGCGTCGCCACGATTACACTCAATCGCCAAGCCACCCTCAACGCCTTTAACGATGCCATGATCGCCGAAACGATTGACGCGATGAAGCAGGCCGACCGAAACGGCAATGTGCGCTGTATTGTGCTAACGGGCGCAGGGCGCGGCTTTAGCAGCGGGCAAGATTTATCTGGCTTTCAAGAGCGGCGCGGGCAACTGTCCATTAGCGAGCACTTGCGGCATGGTTATCATCGGCTGATCAAGCTGATGGTGCGCATCGAAAAGCCGATTATCGGCGCAATCAACGGCATCGCCGCCGGGGCCGGGTGTAGCATTGCGCTGGCCTGCGATATTCGCATTGCATCCGAGAAAGCCAGTTTCATGCTGGCCTTCAGCAAAATTGGGCTTATACCCGACAGCGGGGTGAATTGGATTTTGCCACAATTAATCGGCTATTCGCGGGCTTATCAAATGGCAATCACCGCCGAGCGTGTGCCCGCCGCCACCGCCTTGGCGTGGGGCATGGTAAATGTGGTGGCGAGCGAGGCTGATTTTGCCGCGACGGTGCAACAGTGGGCCAGCCAAATCGCCAACGGCGCAACCAAAGCCTATGGTCTAACCAAACGCGCCATGCAACGCTCATTTGAGCAAGACCTCGACGAGGCACTTGAATATGAAG
>CAMDWA010000145.1 GCA_945877855.1 Thermoflexus hugenholtzii JAD2
GTGTTAGAGGCTGTATTGAGTCTTTTAACGTGAAGCCAAGGTTGCCAAAAACCCCAAAACAGTTGCTACGCCTGCCATCACAACCCAAGGCAAATTTTCATTGACCAAATTGGCATACTCTTGCTCATTGGCTTGAATGATGTCGCGGCCTAAGCTATCGGTAGGTGATTTATTCCCCAGCAAAAGCTCACGAAATTCAGCAATATTGGCTGGGCGGTCATCGGGGTGCATGGCAATAGCCGCATGAATAGCGCGTTCGGTTTGTTCTGAAATCGCCGAGTTAATTTGTCGAAGCGGGGCAAGCGATGTCGGCTTTAAAAAACGCTGACGCGCTTCAGGCGGTTGTTGATTGGTGAAAAGATGATATAAAGTCGCCCCGAGCGAATAAATATCTGAACGCACATCGGTATGCGTATCATCTTCGCCATATTGTTCCATTGGGGTATAGGCGGCAGTGCCGCGCCCTTGTAACACCGTAATCGTACGAGAATCATCACGCACCATTACCTTTACAAGACCAAAATCAACCAGCTTAATAAGCCCACTTGGCGCAAGTTTGATATTGCTTGGTTTAATATCGCGGTGTAGCACTGGTGTTGCTTGGGTGTGCAAATATTCGAGTGCATCGCACAATTGTTTGCCCCAATTCAGCACCTCAACCTCAACCAAAAAACGATCATGACGGCGCGATTCATCCATAATCTCTTTCAGATTTTTGCCTGCCACATAATCCATCACCAAATAATCAAGGGCATTTTCAGTAAAATAATCAGACACTTTGGGCAAATTGGGGTGGTCAAGCCGCGCCAAGGTGCTGGCCTCGCGTGAGAATTGGTGTTGTAGCTCTCTTACCAACTGCGGGTCAGTGTTGGGGTCAATACGCACCGCCTTTAACGCGCACTTGCGGCCCTCAAGGCGCAAATCTTCGGCCAGATAAACCGATCCCATGCCACCTTGCCCAATGGTCTCGATAATGCGATATCGATTACGTAATGTTGTCCCCCGTGCAAGCATGAGGACAATTTTATCCTGTTTATCGCTCAAGTGCAAATGCGGCTTGAAGTGCTTGAAGCACCTTGGGGCGTATTTGCACTTGAGGTCGCCTTGAATGTAAAAAACCAGTAAAATGAATAACACACGTCTTGTGTTATTTACAACTTTAGATGCATATTCGCGCTAAAATTAAATTGGGGTAATATCTAGCGTATATCACGCAAAAACAAGGTATTTTTGTGCAATCCATCAACACAAAGTTGGTGATATTAGGTGAGGAGAAGCAATGAAAAAATCGGCTGCGCTTAGTGCGCTTGGGTTAGTTAGTATGTTGACTTTGGCAGGGTGTGCCGTAGTCCAACAGCAGCTTGGGCGTTTTGGCATTGGGTCAACAACGACATCTACATCTGAAGTAAATTTGGCGACTGCGACCAAAGTAACGGTGGAAAAAAGCACACTCGAGACCAAAGTTGTGGCGAACGGCAAAGTCATTGCCCGCAATGTCGGCATTGTGGCTTTCCCGAAGGCCGGGCAGGTGGTTACCTTAGCGGTGAAATTGGGTGATCAGGTCAAAGCAGGCCAATTTTTAGCCCAACAAGACACGGCTGACCTTGAATTTACCGCCAAACAATCCTACGCCAGCTATTTAAGCACCTTAGCAACCTATAGCCAAACGATTAAAGCCGCCGATTCTCGTGATATCGATACCGCAAAATCACAGTTAGCCAGCGCGCAAGCCGCATTAGCCGATTTACAAAAAGGCCCTAGCGCCAATGATGTGGCATCAGCCCGCGCAAATTTGCTCAATGCTCAAAATGCCTTAAAGTTAAAGCAAGATGCCGCCAAGGGTGTATCGCAAGAAATTGCATCGGCCAAAGCACAGTTAGACAATGCCGCCACAGCGTTGCGGTCGGCTCAAGCCGCCGCAGCAGGCAACGACACCAGCGTGGCAAGTGCGCTGGGGGCCTTGCAAAATGCCGAAGCAACCTTAAAAACAAACCAAGCGTCGTATGACCGCGCCTATAAAACCAACCCGGCGGGCATTGGTGGCAGCTCGGCTGGCCTGAACTTGGAAAAAGCGACCAATGATTACAATGTTGCAAAAGCCAATTATCAGAAAGCGTTGGATAACTCGAAGGTCAGCTTAGAAAAAGCCAGCACCGATTACACCCTTGCACAGGGAAATTATCAACGGGCGTTAGACAATAGCAAAACTGATTTGACCCGCGCCCAAAACGATGTGAGTGTGGCCCAAGCCAACTATAACAAACTGTTTGAAAAAGCCAAACTAGGGCAAATTGCTTCTGCCGAATCCCAAGTAGCAAGCGCCCAAGCCAAACTTGACCAATTATTAACCCCAAATAATAGTGAATCGGTGGCATCGGCCAAGGCCAAACTTGAACAAGCCGAAATTTCATGGCAGCAAGCCGACGCAAACCTAAAGAAAACAGCGGTTTATGCGCCATTTGATGGTGTCATTACGACCTTAAACTTTGATATTGGTGATTTTATGAATGGTGGGCAAAAGGCAATGGAAGTGGTTGCCTTAGATCGTCCATTATTTGAAATCGATGTTGACGAAGCCGACATCGCCAATATTCGGGTTGGGCAACAATCACGGGTGTTATTACAAGCCTATAGCAACCGCCCCATTACTGCCACTGTTGAATATATTGCGCCAGCCGCTACCACCAGCGGCAACATCAATACAGTGAAGGTGCGTTTGGCCATTGGCGTGAGTGGCCGTCCCCAAGGTTTCACTGGGCAGGGTGGTCAAGGCGGACAAGGTGGGCAAGTCCGCCCAGCGGCTCAAGGTCAAGCTGGCACACCAGCCGCCAGCGCTGCTGCAACCCCAGCGGTTGAAGGAACACCGCAAGCTAGCGGCACGGCGGCTCCCGGTCAAGGCCGACCGGCGGGTCAAGGCGGACAAGGTGCTCAAGGTCGTCCGATCACAGGCACATTTAATGCAGCACAAGTTCCCAATATCATTATTGGCATGACAGGCACATCAGAAGTCATTACCAGCCAAATTGAGAATGCCTTAAGCGTGGCAAATCGCGCCCTTATTCCTAATCGCGCCACTCGTGGCTTCGAGGTAATTCGGGTTTTGCCTGATGGAAAAAGCACAGAACGTGTTGTGGTTACTACCGGATTCCGAAGTCAAAATAGCACGCAGGTTTTAAGCGGGGTCAATGAAGGCGACACCCTCGTTATCTTACAAACTACACCCACTACAACTGGTGGCGCAGCCGGATTTCCGGGTGCAGGTGGCGGCGGCGGGGCCCCGGGTGGCGCAGGCGGCGGGGCTGCCCCTGCAAACACTGGTCGTTAAATAAAAAGGATGAAGGACGAATTTTCTTTTCTCCTTCATCCTTTCTCCTTTCTTCTTAACCCTTCACCCTTTATCCCTTTATTATGAGCATATTTGAAACTTTTCGCACCGCATTAGAAAGTTTGGCATCGAACAAACTACGCACAATTTTGACCATGTTGGGCGTGATCATCGGTGTTGGTTCGGTCGTGACATTGTTGTCAATTGGCAATGGGGTATCGGGGTTTATTGGCAGCCGCATTCGTGGCATTGGCACAGATTTACTTACCATTCAACCCGATAACCGGGTAAACAACGCTCGTTTGACAAATGCCGATTTAATTGTGCTTGAAAACCCTCTGGAGGTGCCGGGTGCATTGCGCGTGGTTGGTTCGGTTAGCAATAATGCACGGGTATCGGCTGGCACCAATGTGCGTAATACCCAAGTAAATGGCACGAACCCCGAGTTTTTTATTTTGCGCAATATTTTGATCGATTTTGGTGACCCATTTGCCCAAGAAGATTTGGATTTGCGGGTGCGTAAAGCCGTGCTTGGGCCATCGATTGCCGAGGCCTTATTTGGCAATGTGCAAGGTGCATTGGGGCAAACCATTTTAATTAACAGCGCTCCATTTCAAGTGGTAGGTATTACTGAAAAAAAGGGCGGCTTTGGGCCGGGCGGCAACCCCGATGATACCGTTTATGTGCCATTGACTGTGGCACAAGAAAAATTATTTGTCTTTCGTGGCACTGGGCTACGCTCAGTATCGACCATTTATGTGCAAATGAATGACCCCAAAGAATCGGATAAGGTCATTGAAGATATCAATAATGCATTGCGCCGCCAACACAAATTGGTGGTGGGCCAAGCCGATGATTTTCGAGTTAACAATCAAGCCGAATTGGCTGACACCTTAAATTCGGTGGTCAGCGCACTTACGGCATTTTTGGGGGCGATTGGGGCCATTTCATTGGTGGTCGGCGGCATTGGCATTATGAATATTATGTTAGTGAGCGTGACTGAGCGCACCCGCGAAATTGGGGTACGCAAAGCCATTGGGGCCAAACGCGGCAGCATCTTGATGCAATTTTTAACCGAGGCTTTAACCGTTAGTGCAATGGCTGGTGTACTTGGGTTATTGATGGGTATCGGCATTTCGGCGCTGGTGGGTCGCGTTCAAAGCACACTCACACCCGTTGTTGACCCCCGCGCATTGATGATATCATTTGGGTTCTCGGTAATGGTAGGCGTTGTGTTTGGTTTATACCCAGCTTGGCGCGCCAGCAAATTACAACCAGTGGAGGCTTTGCGTTACGAATAATGGTTCGAGGCTCGATTCGAGTTTTTATTACACTTTTAATGATGCTCTCGTGGGCGCAATCAATTGCATCACAAGAATATCATTTATACATAGATGCCACCCAATTAATGAATGACAATGAGATGCCATTGACAGCGTCTTTGGTCGTCGCTGCAAATACCCCACAGGTGGTGGTAACCAAAGGGGTGCTGCAACCCGTAAGCACCCCACAACCCGCAACTTCAGCACCGCCACCGCCGACACCAGCGCCTGCAACTTCGGCCCCGCCGCCACCCACTACCGCACCAGTTGCCACCCGCCCACCAACTGCATTACCGACAGCCGTGCCAGTCTCGACACCGCCGCCAACTGCTATACCGACTGCAGCGGCAACCCGGCTGCCAACAAGTGCTCCAACGGCTGCCCGTCCAACCCAAGCTGCCACAGCAGTTGCAACTGCGCCCCCTGCAAATGTTGCTACGGTAACAAAATCATCATCACCTACGCCGCAACCTGCAAAACCCGCCAATACCGCTGCACCTGCGCCAGCCGCCACGAGCACGCCCAGCGCCACTGCGTTACCTCCCACATCGATCATCTCTGCTACCACCACTACAATCATCACCACGACGACAATTACAACCACATCGTCGCTCACATTCACTGCAACCCCCACCCAGTCAAAGTTAACACCAATTTCGCTGATTACCAATACAGTGCCGATGTTGTATAGCACCTCCATCACAAAACCGGCTGAATTGGTGGTGTCGGTAGTGACGGTTTATACCCCCGGCTATGGCGACAAAATTAATGGCAAAACATGGGGTGCAAATGGTTCGGTGGTATTAGATGGGCATTTTGCGTGTGGTTCGCGTTGGCGGTTAGGCACAGTCATCGAGCTAACCGGGGTTGCTTCTAGCCGTTTGCGTGATCGTAATATTGCATTTCGCGGCGTATGTGTAGACCGAGGCGAAGAATGGGTGCAGGATGAAGAAGGACATATTTTCCCGGGGCGCTTTTCAAATGACCAAATTGATATTGCACTTGCCTCAGGCGAAAATCGCACCCGACGCGCCTTAGACATTGGTCGTATACGTGGCGTGCGGGTGCGCGTCCTTTATTTACCCGATCCTGCAATTAAATTTCAGAATTGGTTTGCTAACCGCAGGTGTGGTGATGATATTTATGCGTGCGATGTCTTTCCGCCCCCAACCGACCAATTACCAGTATGGGATTATGTGCGTTGGACAACCAAAGTGAATACGCGGCTCAAGCAATTTGTCGATTTAGATGAAGATGATTGTGAGTTTCCACGCCGCACCTCGTGTATCTTTTAGCGCGGGTTTATTCGTCTTGTGGGTCAATCATGCCCCAATATTCCATCATCTTCCACAAGTTTGGTTGGGTGCGAAACCAATTTACTGGAAAGGATAATTCTTCGGCAACGGACGAATAATAGATACCGCCTTTATCAGGTGGCACGAGGTCGTAACCCCATTTCGTATCGGCCTGATAAAAAGAGACTCGTGGGCGATCAACCTCGATTTGCCAAACTTCTAATACTTTCGCATCGCCATATTGCTTCATACGAGCGGCGCGTTGGGTTTCGGGGATGGCACTGCTGATGATATCAACTGCCAGCGTTGGGCCAATGTCGCCCGGTGCGATAAAATCTACGTTGATGCTTTTGCTTAATTCGGCAGGCACGAAAACAACATCGGGGCGCATAAAATCGTTGTCTTTTTTTAATTTAATTGGTGCACCATAGCCGATGACAGCCCCCAATTCATAGGCATCAGAGACAACCGAAAGTAAACCAATGCACCAACTTTGCATGCGTGCGCGAAGTATGTCGTAAGCCATGTTGTGTTAAATTACGCTTTGCCCACGTAAGACTTTAATTTTCCTAATTGTTCAAAAGGCCAAATAATAAACCAGCCACGTGCCACAATTTGTTTGGCTGGCACAATGCCAATCATACGGGTTGCAAGATTACGGTTGTCAGCAAGCACAAAATACTCATCGGCTTTAAGTATAAATTCGGCATTTGTTACATTAAAGTCGGCAGTAGCATAGGGTTCATTTAGCACCTCGCCATTTACCAACACCTGCCCACTGCTCAATACCACCCGATCACCCGGCAAACCAATCACGCGTCGTAATGTCAAAGTATTATTTGAGGTGTCGTTAATTGTAGCAATATCGCCACGTTGAGGCGACACCAGCCAATAAGTAACACAACTTGTCACCACTGTATGCCCCGGCGGTAAGGCTGGCGACATCGTAAAATCTTGCACTTGCACTGTCACAAACAAAGCATTAAACCCAAACAATAAGATAGCAAAAGCAATGATTATTTCAAAAAAACCACGTGTGGCGCGGCTAATAGGCACAATATCGACCCTTGGCGCATATGGCATATTCATACTATCGGGTGCGATAGACGAAATAGCTTGAATGGGTGGCTCTGACGAAGTATCTAATTGCATATACTTGCGCCGACATTATACCCAGCGCAAAAAATTTTGACATTTGATTCGCACAAGAGGCAGATAATAGTTACATATGAAAAAGACAAGTGTTATTTTCACAAAATTAATCACGCTTTTGTTTGTAAGCACTTTGTTTGCTTGCAGCACACCCAGCGCAACCCCAAGCGGCGCTAGCGCAACCAATGGCACTATTAGCATTGTCGGGGCCTATGCCACTATAAATGCTGGCCCCAATTCAGCGGCTTATATGGTTATTAGCAATAATGGTGATACGCCGGAACGTTTGATTGCTGCCTCAGCCACAGATGCTAACCCCACCACTTTACACGAAACACAAAATAATAATGGCGTTATGTTGATGGTAGCGGCCCGCGATGGCTTTGAAATACCTGCTCGCGGCAAAATTGAATTGGCCCCCAGCGGCAGACATGTGATGCTCGAAAATGTTAAGCGTAACTTGAAAGTAGGCGATACCACCGCAATTGTGCTGAAATTTCAATCGGGCAAAGAAATTGCCTTAACCTTGCCTGTGCGTGAACCTGGTAGCACTGGGCACGGGCACTAATTTTGATATGACACAACACGAATTTGTAATCATTGGGGCTGGGGTGTCTGGTCTAGCGGCAGCCCAGCAGCTCAAAAAACATGGGATAAGGCCATTGGTGCTAGAGGCACGTAACCGCATTGGTGGGCGTGTGTTAACCGATCGTTCACATGGGGTGGTCGATTTTGGGGCACAATACATTCACGGGACTCAAGCCGTTACTTGGGAAATCGTGCGCGATCATCATATCTCCATCCAAGAATGGTTCAATGAGACCAATCCCACCACCCAACACACCCATCTATTTGCCCTAGATGGGCAATGGCTAACCGATGACAAAGCCGATAAGCATGGGCTTGGGGCACGAATGGGCGAATGGTGTAATCACCCGACTGAGCAACCAGCCAATGACATAAGCTTCGACACATATTACCGCGCCTTGGTTTCGACCAAGACCTTGGCTGAGGTCAATGACCCAGCTTTTATCTTGGCGCAGGTGCGTAACGAGCGTATCGAAGCCGCCGACCTTACGCGGCTAAGCGCCTATCATACGTTTCACGAGCGTAATATCAGCACCTCGGGTTGGGGCAATTTTAAAGTGCCCAATGGCTATGATGCCATTGTCAATGCCTTGGCACAAGATGTCGATATTTGGCTTAATTCGCCAATCCTGCAAATTGATTGGGATGTTAACGGCGCGATATTGCATTTACCCAAAGCAAAGATCTGGGCGCGGCGCATCATTCTTACTTTGCCACTCAGTTTGTTGCAATTGGGGGTGCCGGCCTTTAACCCGCCATTGCCTGCCGCCAAGGTACAGGCGATTCAGGCGTTGGCAATGGGGCATGTTTGCAAGTTGGTCTTGTGGTTTAAATTGGCGTTTTGGCGCGATTTTACCTTTCTCAGCACAAATGGTGTCATTGCATCGTGGTGGCCGGTGTTGAGCAGCAATTTACCCACGCTCATGGGTTATTCTGGCGGGCCACGCGCCATTCAACTGAGCGGGCTGGGGACGGCTGCCGCCATTGAACAAGGGTTATATGAACTAAGCCAATTGTTTGGCGATGATGTGCGCGAACAATTTAGCGCAGGCCATTTGCAAGACTGGTCAACCGACCCTTGGGCGCGTGGCGCTTATAGCTATACACCCATTGGGGCAGGCAACGCACGTGAACACTTAGCCAAAAATGTCGAAAACACCTTGTTTTTTGCTGGCGAAGCTGCAAATATAAATGGGCATCATGCCACCATTCATGGTGCAATTGAACGAGGAAGGCAAGCTGCCGACGAAGCACGACAAACGGGCTGATGTCATTTAAGTGACACCAGCCCGTTTGTGAAAAACAAGGAGGAGTGACTACAATGAAGGCTGCGATGTGTATAACGATGTATGCAACAGTGTGGCTACGATGTGACTGCGGTGTTCCCCCCCCCACAACAATCATTACCTTTAGCTTGCATCACGGTTGCAATCTATGATGTTATCCTTTTAATGAACCCAACCTTAAATTTCTCAAAAATATATATATGAAAATTATCTGATATACAAAAGGTTGTGCCAGAATATTATTTTTATTACCCTCCACCTAAATATTGCCCAACTGTTACATTATTGCGTTGCAAATAAAGGTTAGCCACCCGTTTCACATCATCGGCAGTAACGGCTTTTAATTGGTCAATGTAATGGGTAAACCACTCATAATCAGCCACAATTTCACTATAACCCAGCCAAAATGCTTGGTTCGTGACAGTTTCGGTGCTAAATGCAAATTGGGCGCGTGTTTGTTTAATGGCTTTGTCAAGCTCGGCTTGGATAACGCCTTCGGCTTTTACTTGTTCAATTTGCGACCAAATCGCCTGCTCAACCTCGGCAATGGCTTTGCCGGGT
Organism: Thermoflexus hugenholtzii JAD2; assembly: GCA_945877855.1. GTDB lineage: Bacteria > Chloroflexota > Anaerolineae > J036 > Brachytrichaceae > AQU-03. Next base: position 9,530 of record CAMDWA010000145.1, read on the forward strand.
TGCACGGTGGCAAAAAATGAATATAAATTGGGGTCGAGGGTCGGTGAGACCCCACCGCTAATATCGGCGGTTAGCCCGCTATCAACCAAAGCCTTGCTCATGCGGCTGCTGCGATTGCTGGTGCCGCCGCCAAAAAACGCCAAGCCGCTGGCCCCGCACAACACCGAATCGAGCGCCACAAGCGGAAAATAATCGGCATGTTTGGCTTGTGGCACATGAAAAGCCAACATCAAATAATTGGTTGCGCCTTCGCCGTTAACAATCACACGGCGCTCGCCTACTTGCTCTGGCTCGGTCACATTCACCACTGGAATGCGTTTGCTGGCATTGAGTGGCCCAAATTTTTGGCGCAATTTTTCCAACATTTCGGTGCTGTCAAAGTCACCAGCCACGCATACAATGGCATTATTGGGCGCATAAAAAGTGCGGTAATGTTTGATTAGGTCGGCGCGGGTGATCGTATGCAAATCATTCATGTGCCCAATCACCTCGTGCCCATATGGATGCACTTTAAAGGCGGCGGCTTGCACTTCTTCAGACAAACGAAAACTTGGGCCGTTTTCATACATTTGGCGTTCGTTGATGATGACGGTGCGCTCACTTTCCACTTCTTTGGGGCGAAAACGGGTGTTTACCATACGGTCGGCTTCTAAATCGATGGCGAGATCGATCTTATTTGAAGGCATGGTTTCATAATAGGCGGTAAAGTCGATCCAAGTAAAGGCATTGCGTGTGCCCCCCTCACGGCTGACCAAGCGATCCATTTCGCTCTCGTTATAGTCGGCGGTGCCTTTAAACATCATGTGTTCTACCCAATGTGAAATGCCGGTGTTACCCAAATGTTCGTTGCGGCTACCGACGCGATACCATACGCATAACGATGTAACTGGCGCGGCATGCATTTCTTTGAGCATAATGGTTAGCCCATTGGGTAAAACGGTGCGGGTCATTTCAGCAGGTGTTTTTGGGGGGATATTGCTTTCTTGTGGCATAGTTAAAAAATGGCAGCGTCATACTGCGTTTGTCATCTGACCTTGCTAGTATAGTGCAAATGGCACTA
>CAMDWA010000146.1 GCA_945877855.1 Thermoflexus hugenholtzii JAD2
ACCGCCGCTGTTGCGGGCGCGAGATTTATCGACCCGATAAAATCGCTCAAAAATATGGGGCAAATGTTCAGGCGCAATGCCAGTGCCCGTATCGACCACGCCTACATGCATCATTAAATCTTCGGGGTGCGCAAAAATAGTAATGCTGCCGTTTGGAGGCGAATATTGCAGCGCATTCGCCGTTAGGTTAATTAAAATCTGCTCGACCCGATCTGCATCGGCAAAAACATCCGGCAAATTTGTGTCGATATCCATTTTTAGTTGCACGTCTTGCGCTTGCATTTGAGGGCGAAATTGCTCGGCCACTTGCTCGATGAGTGGCTCTAAAAACAAGGGTTTTGGCTCGACTCGCAATTGCCCGGCCTCGGCCCGCGACAACAAGGCCATTTCTTCAATCATCCATTTTAGGCGGGTGGCCTCATGATGCACCATCGCAAAAATACGCGGCTCAGGTTTAATGACATCATCGATTAACCCTTCCATATAGCCCTCGATGGTGGTGAGCGGGGTGCGCAATTCGTGCGCCACATCGGCTAACAACCCTAAACGGCGCTGTTCGGTTTTGTCGAGGGTTTCGGCCAGTTGATTAATACTTTGGCTCAACATCGCCAATTCGTCATCCGATTCAATAATGGTGCGTTCTCGGTAATAGCCGTTGGCTAAACGGCTGCTGACCAAAGTCAATTCTTGCAATGGCTCGACAATGCGGCGTGACACAAACAAACTGACCACAACCGCCGCTGTTAATGAGGCAAAGGCTGCCACCAGCATCGCATCGCCCATCACCGATTGTAATAATGCCGAGGCTGTAGTGGCAGGCTGCACCTCATTTACCCGTCCGCCTACTTGGGGGTTGATCGAGGTTTCAGAGGCGGGCACCAATGGGCTGCTGGCGAGAAAATAAGCCGTTGGCAAGAATACACCGATGCCAATCGCAATGATCATCAAGTGTGAGATGAACATTTTCCAACGTAGTTGTCTTAGCCAGTGCATTTTGTTGAGGGTTAAGGGTTGAACGTTAAGGGTTAATCGTTGATTATTTCTTAACGCTCAACCCTTAACCCTCAACTCCTAGCTGCGTTTTACCACCAATTTATAGCCTACACCTCGAATGGTTTGTAATAATGTGGGGTTGGCGGGGTCATCGCCGAGTTTTTTGCGTAAAAGACCAATATGCACATCTACAACCCGATCAATCCGCCCAAATTCGGTTCCCCATACCCGCTCAAGCAATTGGTCGCGGCTAAATACCCGCCCGGGCTGACCCGCCAAGGCATGCAATAATTCAAATTCGCGTTGGGTTAAATCAATGGCTTGCCCATTGCGCCAAACCTCACGTGTATTGGGGTTAATGACCAAATCGCCATAACGTAGCTCTGGGTGTTCAACCATGCCAGCGCCGGGCGCATTGCTCAATTGGCGGCGGCGGCGCAAAATGGCTTTGACACGGGCAACGAGTTCGCGCGGGCTAAAGGGCTTGGTTAAATAATCATCGGCCCCAACCGATAAGCCGACAATCTTATCAACTTCTTCGGCCCGCGCCGTCAACATCAACACATATACATCTTGTTGCTCGGCTTGCAGTTGTTTACATACTTCTAAACCATCGAGGCCGGGCAGCATCACATCCAATATCACCAAGGTGGGGCGGGTTGCGCGGGCTTGCTTTAGCGCATTATTCCCATCTTGCGCCGTATGCACTGTAAAGCCATCCGCACGCAAGTATGCCGCAATCAAATCAAGGATTGCAATTTCGTCTTCGACCACCAAAATGGTTTCTTTTCGTAACACTGCAGGGCCTTAATTGTAGCTGAGAAAATAAAGCCATGAGCTATGAGCCATGAGCCATGAGCCGTGAGCCTTGGGCCTTAAGCTCATAGCTCACGGCTCATGGCTTCTCATGGCTCATGGCTTCACTACCTTCATCTTTAGCCCGCCTTTGGGGCGAATGGTGAAGAGTTGCTCGGCTTGCACGGGTTGGTTGGTTGCCAGTGTTAAACGATAATGTTGCAAAATGGTGATAAAGATGAGCCGTGCTTCCATCATGGCGAAGGTATTGCCAATGCACACACGCGGCCCCCCACCAAACGGCAAATAGGCATATTTTTGAATTTGAGCCTCACGCGCTGGGCTAAAGCGCTCAGGGTCAAATTTGAGCGGATCAGGAAAATATTCAGGGTTGCGATGCATGAGATAGGTCGAAATGACAATATTGCTGCCCTTTGTAAAATGATAGCCCCCCAACTCAATATCGTGAATGGGCTGGCGCGTGGCCCCTGCCGCTGGTGGGTATAGACGCAATGCTTCCTTCAGCACCATCTCACTATAAGGTAAATTAGGCAAATCATGCACGGCTGGCGGTTTGCCATTGAGTATTTCGATCTCGCGCAGCAACTTTGCCTCAACTTCTGGGTTTTGCGCCAAGAAATAAAACACCCAATCTAACGCATTTGCTGTGGTTTCGTGGCCTGCTACAAACAAGGTCATCACCTCATCTCGCAGTTGCTTGGCACTCATCGGGTTGCCTTCGTCGTCGCGGGCCGCCAATAGCATCGATAGCAAATCGCCTTTATCTTCGTTGCCATGTTGGGTGATGATATTGTCGATAATGGCAAATAGCTCGTGCATGGCCTTTTCTTCGCGGCGGCGGCGGGTCTTAAACATGCGCTCCCAAATGGGGTGATAGCTGTTGAGGCGGTCGTTGGCAGACTCGAGCAGAATATACGTGAGTTCGCCAATGTGCTTAGCTTGATTGCGCACATCAATATTAAACAACGTTTTATTGACAATGCCCAAGGTCAGTGCCATCATATCGTGGGCAATATCGCGCGTCTCGCCTGCCTGCCATTCGCGCAACATATCTTGGGTTTGCGCCACCATTGTTTCGCCATAGGCAGCAATGCGCTGAAAATGAAAAGCAGGTTGGGCTAATTTGCGTTGTCGCCGCCAAAAGCTATCTTCGCTGGTCAAAAGCCCATTGCCCACCAATTCGCCAATCGAATCGCGCAGTATTTGCGCCTTGTGAAACTCGGCATGACGTTCGACCAAAATCTCGTATACCAACTTTCGGTCACTAATGACATAGGTTACTTGGTTGTCGAAGTAAATCGCGTAAAACTTGCCATAAATATTGGCATTGTCGTATGTATATTTTAGCGAATCGAAGGGCAACCGCACAGGCGACAGCGCCGTAATAACACGGGTAAAACTGGGCACAACTGGGCCGGGAACCTTAGTAGATGAAATTTGCATAAAACACCTCTATTTCACTTAGCAGTAACTTCTCAATGTATCTCCTCAATAAAACGAGGTGAATAAAACCAATTTTCGTCGAAATCACGCTATGACCTTTGTGAGCAGGGGCAAAGCCCCTGCTCACAAAGGTCATAGCGTGATTTCGACATTACACCTTTTGGGTTTACCCTTATTATTGAGAAAATACGGTTCTTGAATTATAATCCATTTGTGAAATATTTCACAAATGGAGGCGACCAAATGAGTAAAGCCTGCTTTTTGCGTCATGTATAATCAACCCCTGCAAAAAAACAAGTTAGATTTATTAGTATTAGGAGATACGGTTCGTGGCAAATACACTTTCGGCACAACAGCGTGTGCGCAATAGCGCCCGCAAAGCAATTAAAAATCGACTGCATCGATCACGCACACGCACTTACATTAAGAGTGCTCGTGAGTTGATCGCAGAAAAAGAGATTACAACAGCAGCAGAACAAGTTCAAAAGGCAATTGGGGCGCTCGATCGCGCCGCTGGTCAAGGGGTCATTCACCCAAACAATGCCGCGCGTCGCAAATCGCGTCTCATGAAGGCATTGCATAAGGCCGAAGCCGCGAAGAAGTAAGCTTCAACAGCATTGTTGCGCTTTAACACGCCACTCATACACGGGTGGCGTGTTTTATTTTTCCTAATGCCAAAATGATTGATTCGCGTAGCTAAGATCTAGCAGTGCTTAGTGCGCGTCCCCAGACGCACATTAGCGCAAATTCCTAAAAGATGAAGGGCCGATTTCACTATCTATCACCCAAAGCGTAGCTTTGGGTGATAGATAGTGAAATCGGCAAAACTTTTCATTAACACGGAATCTGCTCTAAGCTATATAAAGATACCCACCAGTATAGAAAATTTAGAGAATTAGAAAATAAAAAGAGGTCGCGTTGACTTAGGTTTGAGTACGTTGTAAGGACGATGGATTCGGGCTTTAGACTGACGAATCGCTAAATTCACCCTACTACAATGAAATTTGCATCTGAGATTTATTTGATTGGTGAAATTTGAAGGGGTAATCTTACGTTTTGAGAAAAGGTAATTGAGTTTTCTATAAAGAATAGCAATTTAGGTTGATGCCGAAATTACGAATTTTTCGCCGATAAGGGGCGAGGATTCGTGATTTCGGCAAAAATCGTATTTTTAATTTTTTTAGTAAAACGATTGCATATTGTTTGATCAAAGTTCGAGGTAGATAGATGAAGTCATTAGCGCCACGTGCTCGAATTTATATTATTAGCGTCATCACCGTTGGGCTGATGATCTATCTAAACTGTGCTGCAAATTGGCTGACTTGGACATCAGATACATGGCCCATGATATTGGTGTTGGGTGTTTTGGCTGCGATCACCCAAATTCTGAAGGTAGAGGGAGCAACATCGCGCTCAAGCTATGAACTAAGCTGGGTGGTATGGGGGTTTGCGTTTGTCTTACATGGCCCCGATGCTGCTGCATTAACGATCATGGTGTCGTATGTGGCAGAATGGATTTGGCATAAGCAGAAATGGTTTATTAGCTGTTTTAATATTGGGGCATTTAGCATCGCTTTGGCTGTTGCAAATACGCTTGGGTCTATGATCGAGAGTAGTGCACCGGGCGATATGATGATGGTGGTCACTTCTAAATTGATCACAACCGTTGTCTTCACCTTGCTCAATCATTTTTTTGTCGGGTTAGTGTTGTGGTTGGCACGCGGTGAAAATTTTTCGCAATCAGGTGTTTTGAATATGTTTCCGGTGATGCTCGACCTAAGCACATTTGGGTTAGGTTTGGCCGCAGCATGGATCTGGATATTGTCGCCTGTAGCTGTGTTGACGATTTTAGCACCGCTTTATCTCATTTACACCACATTGCGCGTGCCAGCGCTCGAACGTCAAACCCAATTAGATGCAAAAACAGGCGTTTTTAACGCCAAATATTTTAATCAGGTTTTAGATAAAGAATTAGCCCGCGCCGCCCGATTTAACCGTCCCATGACATTGGTGATGGCTGACTTAGATTTATTGCGTAATATCAATAATACCTATGGTCACTTGGCTGGTGATGCGGTGTTAATCAAAATTGCCGAGATTATTAAACTGAAGATCGGCGAAGTTGGCACTGTTGCACGTTTTGGCGGCGAAGAATTTTCCATTTTGTTGCCAGAAACCACGCCCCAAAATGCTGCGGTTCTCATTGAATCGATTCGCGCCGAAATTGAGTCAACTCGTATCTCAATTCCCACCAGTACGACGCCTATTCGCATTACGATGAGTTTTGGGATTGCGTGTTTTGAATATGCGGGCCAAACTGCGTCAGAAATTGTACATGCCGCCGATTTGGCGGTTTATCAATCAAAACTTAACGGACGAAATCAAATTTCGTTTGCCTCGCCCACCTCGACCAGCACCAAGCTGCCATTTGAGCTTGTTGATCATTCGACGTTGACCTCGGGGACTGAGGTTGTGCAAGAAAAAACGACACCGAGTGAAACTGATGTCCCCATTGCTACGCCTGAAGGAACCCCAATAAAGCCACCGTCTGAAAAAACTGCATCTCAGTCTCCACATACACCCAAAGTTCGAGCCAAGCGCCCAGCTTATTTGTTTAAAGTGTTTTTGGGCAGTATGCTGCTGTTGGCTTTATCGTTATTAGGCCATAGATTACTTGTTATGGAAACTGCGCCCGATTGGGCCGGTATTGTATTCTTTGCGGCAATGGTTCTTTTGACAGAATGGGCTGCAATTGAGATTTATGCTAAAGGCACCAGCGTTTCAACCTCGGTGGCCCCGATTTTAGCTGGAACGATATTATTTGGGCCAGTGGGTGGATTGGTGACGGGCGGGTTGCAGGCATTGGTTTCGTTGGTCAAAAACCGTAGCCATTTCAATCGTTTTATATTTAATGCCAGCAATCAAATCATTAGTAATTTGATTTGCCTTGAGTTGTTGAGTTTGCTTGGCCCTTACGAACAATTGCCTTTGCTTTGGCAATCTATATTCATGATTGTTTGTATTGGGGTGGTATATCTAGTCAGCACGATCCTCGTTTCAATTGCCATTGACCTTGATTTAGGCCAAAGTTTTACCGGAATTTGGAAAGAGCGATTTAGCTGGTTAGGGATGTATTACCTTATACTTGGGCCAATCGCAATTACACTGACTTATGGGTATTTGAATGGCGGCATGTTGGGTGCGGGGGTTATGATGTTGCCGCTTGTGATCTTGCGCTTAAGCCAAACCCAATATGTAAATCGCACACGCAGTATGGTAGAACAACTACGTCAAACCAATACGGAGTTAATGAGCCGGAATATTGAAATCGCTGAATTAAATGAAGAATTGTTGACGGCTTTGTCAAATGCCGTTGACTTGCGCGACCCGTATGTGCATGGGCATTCTGAGCAGGTGGCGCGTTATGCCACCCTGATTGCCAAAGAGATGGGGCTTGATGCTGAGTCGATCAAGCGGTTGCACAAAGCCGGTTTGTTGCACGACATCGGCAAATTGGGCATTCCCGAATCGATTTTGTTTAAGCCAGCCAAACTTACCCCGCAAGAGTATGCGCTGATTACCAAACATGCCACGATGGGGGCCGATATTGTTGAGAACTGCCAATCATTGCGCGAGCTGACTCCTTTTATTCGGCATCATCACGAACGTTGGGATGGTTTGGGTTATCCCAACAATCTAAAGGGTGAAGAAATCCCCTTAGAGGCACGAATTCTAAGCGCCGCCGATGCAATTGAAGCGATGGCGAGCGATCGGCCTTATCGCAAGGCTGGCTCTACCCAATCGATCATCGACGAAGTGCGTCGCTGCTCAGGGACTCAATTTGACCCAGCGGTGGTGAATGCATTTCTTGCTGTGGTTGAACGTGAGGGGCAATCGATCATTGTAAATACGGCACGCGAAATAAAAGCGGCTCAACAGACCAATCGTAATGGCAGCACCAATGGCGCTGTGAATGGGGCGACCAATGGCACAAGTAACGGCTCAAACCACAGCACCCCGAACGGATCGGGAAATCATCTTCCAATTCCAGACCTAGTGCCAATGCCGGCCTCTAGATTGTTGCAAACAGCCAACGCATTTAATTAAACATATAAATCACTTAAAAGGTTTTGCCGATTTCACTATCTATCCCCCAAAGCGTAGCTTTGGGGGATAGATAGTGAAATCGGCAAAACCTTTTAGACAGTGTTTCTTAAAACAATTTTTCGCCGAAATCACTATCTCAGGGTTGTTATGGGGCGGCAAAGCCGCCCCATAACAACCCTGAGATAGTGATTTCGGCATTCGTTTTGTCTAAATATGCTCTCTATTTCATCTGACAAAAAGTGAAAATTGATTTAAGAAACACTTTCTTAGAAATTGGCTCTATCGCTTTTGGGGTTTATCACGAAAAAAGACGAGTGCTATGTCTGTAAAATCGACATAGCACTCGTCTTTTTTATTTATGTTAACCCTCGATGACGGGGCTAAACACCAATTTCTTCGGTTCGGCGTTACCTTCGGCGGCAGCCACATCAACCAAAATGATATCGCCAGATTTGAATTTGCCGGTCAGCAACTCCATGCTTAATGGCCCTTCGATAAACTTTTGGATGGCGCGGCGTAATGGGCGCGCCCCAAATTGTTGGTCATAGCCTTGTTTTGCCAGCCATCGGCTGGCGGCAGCGGTCAATTCAATCTTAACGCCTTTTTCTTTGAGCCGCCCTTGCACCTCGTGCAACTGCAATGCCACAATTCGCTCGACATTTTCTATCGACAACGGCGAGAAAATAATCACTTCATCGATGCGGTTAAGGAACTCTGGTCGGAAATTGCGCTTAAGTGCATCTTCGATCTTTTTGGTCTCAACCACAGCGGCTTCGCTATCGCCTTTGATAAAACCAAGCGCACCGCCCCGTTTGACAAACTCGGTGCCGAGGTTGCTGGTCATAATAATGACGGTATTGCTGAAATTGACGGTGCGGCCTTGCCCATCGGTTAAGCGCCCATCGTCAAGCACTTGCAGCAATGAATTCCACACATCAGGATGGGCTTTTTCGATTTCGTCGAACAACACAACCTGATAAGGGCGGCGGCGAATTTTTTCGGTCAGTTGTCCGCCATCATCATAGCCAACATAGCCGGGTGGGGCGCCAAACAAGCGGCTCACCGTGTGCCCTTCACGATATTCGCTCATGTCTACCCGCACCAAGGCGTTTTCGTCTTCAAACAAAAACCACGCCAAAGCCTTGGCTAGCTCGGTTTTGCCCACGCCTGATGAGCCAAGGAAAATGAAAGAGCCAATCGGTCGATCGGGGTCTTTCATACCACTACGGGCGCGACGAATGGCATCGCTGATGGCCTTGATGGCCTCTTCTTGCCCGATCACCCGCTCACCCAAACGTTCTTCCATCTGCAACAGCTTCTGATTTTCAGTCTCCATCATCTGCGTCACCGGAATGCCTGTCCATTGAGCAACCACACTGGCGACATCGGCGGTGTCTACCACTTCATCGAGTTGATTGCTTTTCATCCAGACTTCGCGGGCTTTCTCAAATTCATCTTGCACCCGCAACCGCTGCATTTTGTATTGCGCCGCGCCTTGATAATCGGCATTCATGGCAGCATCTTCTTCCATCTGGCGCATTTTGTCTAGCTCGGCTTGTTTGGCTTTTAGCTCGGGCGACGTGGTATAGAGCTGCACACGCAATTTGGCGGCGGCTTCGTCCATCAGGTCAATGGCCTTATCTGGCAAACGCCGGTCGGTAATATAGCGTGACGACAATTGCACGGCGCTGACAATGGCATCATCGGCGATCTTTAATTTGTGATGGGCTTCGTACCGCCCACGCAACCCCATCAACATTTTGATGGTGTCATCTTGGCTCGGCTCATCCACATACACTGGCGCAAATCGGCGCTCTAACGCGCTGTCTTTTTCAATATATTTGCGATATTCGTCGAGCGTGGTCGCGCCCATACAGCGCAATTCACCTCGTGCTAGGGCTGGTTTCATAATGTTGGCGGCATCCATGCTGCCGCTGCTGTTGCCAGCACCCACCACGTTATGCAACTCATCCATAAACAAAATGATCTCGCCTTGGCTGCGCAATACCTCATCCATACATTGCTTTAGGCGTTCTTCAAAATCGCCGCGAAAGCGTGAGCCAGCGACAAGGCTAGCCATATCGAGGGCGATGACCTTTTTGTTGAGCAGCATATCGGGCACATCACCGCTATTAATACGCTGGGCCAAGCCTTCGGCAATGGCGGTTTTGCCCACCCCAGCCTCGCCAATCAGCACTGGGTTGTTTTTGGTGCGGCGGGCCAACACCTGCACCACGCGCAAAATCTCTTGGTCGCGCCCAATGACAGGGTCGAGTTTGCCGTCTTTTGACATTTGGGTCAAATCGCGCGAGAATTTTTCGAGGGTGCGATATTTGGTTTCGGCTTGTTTGTCGGTGACCCGTTGCCCACCTCTAAAATCTTTAATTGCATCCATCACCCGATCTTTGGTGATTTTGTAATCGGCCAAAATACGGGCGCTGGGGGTATTGCGTTCCGATGTCATCGCCAGTAGCAAGTGTTCGGTGCTAATAAATTCGTCTTTTAGGCGGTTCGCCTCTTCGCTGGCAATTTCGGCGATGCGCCGCAAACGTGGCGTGATGAAGATTTGGGCTTGCCCGCTGCCATAAACACTTGAGCGTGAGCCTTGTTTTAATACATCGTCTAATTTGCCCGAAACGACCGCGACATCGACATTCATGCGTTCAAGCAATTGTGGCACGATGCCTTCGGGCTGTTCGAGCATGGCCAGAAAAAAATGCTCGGCATCGACTTGGCTATGACCATAACGCTGGAGGACTTCTAACGCACGTTGCGCCGCGTCTTGCGCCCGTTCGGTAAATCTATCGTAATTTAGCATGTTGTATGTTGGTTAATCTCTTGTCTGCTTTTTCACTATAACAATTCCTTGTATTTTGCGCTTAATTATCGGAATCGCGTTAGAGAAAGATGGGAGTTTGCATAACGCCGCGTTTCTTTTATCTTCTCAATCATTGAAGGGGATTCCCAAAAGACGTAATGCCGAACTCGCTATCACTTCGTGTTTGGTGAGGGCTTGCCCTCGCCAAACACGAAGTGATAGCGAGTTCGGCGAAAATTTGTTTTCATTGTCTTTGACAGTAGTTTAGGCTAAAAAAAATTTAACAAAACGACCCCAGTAAGTGGCAAATAAAGCCCACTTCGAAGCCAAGGCAAGCAAAAGCGAGCGTGAAAGAAACCTCTCACCCTTAAATAAAACTATTTCGCCTCAAACCAACCCTAAATGC
>CAMDWA010000147.1 GCA_945877855.1 Thermoflexus hugenholtzii JAD2
TGCTGAGTTTAGTAACCAATGGGTAGTGCTTAGGGCGGGTTGTAAATGGAGTGAAAGTGCTAATTGGATCGATGCCGTATTTTGTTCATGGGCTTGATAGCGCGGTTTTAAATGATTTTGTTGTAGGTGTTTGAGCGCAGCCGCCACAACTTGTCGGCCATAGCCTTGTTTACGGGCGGTTGGCAATGTATATACCCCGCCTATTTCCCAAATTGCGCTATAGTTTTGGTAGGTAAAACAGGCAGCGATAGGTTGATTTTGTTGATAGTAGGCAATACAATAGGCGTTGTTGTGCCCAAAATAATGCTCCATATCGGCTTCGTCATAACCTTGTTGGGCAAATAGGGGCAAGCAATTGATATCGAGTGTAGGGCTAATCTGAATCGCATCATTATGCTTATAAGTTGGTGGTGAATCATTGGCATGGGTGAATGAGATGAACGATGTGATGCGCTGTAGCTGAAATTGAGAAGCCAATGCCGCGTGGTCGTGCTCGGTGTTGAGTTTAAAAATAAGCGGTTGGTCGATGGGGATATGGGCGGCAAGGGCCGTTGCCGCCCAAGCGTTACTGCTCGACATTAACACGACATAGCGCGTATTGGGGTAGGTTTTGCTGTCGTAACTTGAGGCGCGGGTTTGTAATAAGAGCAACACGCCATGCCCGCGTATATCATTTACCCGATGGCAGGTGATGGCATCGGGGTAGGCCTGTAGCATTTTGAGCAAAACGATATTTTTGAATGGGTTTTGGCTGAGATAGTTGAAGGTTTCTTGCGAAATGGGTTGCATTTAGACCGCCTGATGTTTCATTTGCCATGCTTTTTTGGCCATAAACACCGCACCCATGAGGGCAGATTGGGCGGGTGGGGTGACGACGGCGCTGGGTTGAATGGTGACCAGGGTGGCTGTGAATGCGTTTTGTAGCCCGTGCACGTGGGCAAAGGCGCCACTCATGGGCGAAACCCGTTGATGCTGGGTTGGCAAGTGCAAGCCTTGTATGACGGCTTGGGCTTGGGTGGCTAAGGCAGCCCCATGTTGTTGAATGAGACTACAGGCTACCGTATCTTCATTCGCCGCACACTGCGAAACGACGGCGGCGAGGGCGGCAAAACCACGAGCCCCAAAATCGCTGGCATAAATTTTGCGTTTAACGTCAGCATAATGGCGAATGTCGAAATAGTGAAGGAAGGCTTGGGTGAGTTGGGTTTTTGGCCCGCTGCCGTCATTGTCATGCAGGGCGGCGCGGAGGCCGTCGCGTCCGATCGCCACGGCGCTGCCTTCATCGCCCACCAGCCAGCCCCAGCCGCCGACCCGTTGGCGTTGTCCAGCCTCATTCACCCCAAGCGCAATTGAGCCAGTGCCCGAAATAACGATCACACCGGGCTGACCTTGGTGTGCCCCCATTAAGGCGCTATAGGCATCGTTGTCGATGGCAATTGTTTGGGCGGCCTGCACCTGCGTTACAAGGTCGTGCACAATCTCGGCTTCGGGTGAATTAAATTCAACCCCAGTGAGGCCTAGCCCAAGGGCTGCAACCGGTTGGGGGGGTAAATTGGCTGTTGCCCATGCTTGGTGTAGGGCGCTGTGTAGTGATTCGAGATAGCGTTCTCGGCTGCCTTGGGCGGCTAAATGAATGAGGCCAGGGCCGTTGCCCTCGCCCAAAATATGGCCGCTGTCGTTGACAATGACGCATTTAAGCGAGGTTTGCCCGCCGTCGATACCGATAAATAAATTCATAGATTGATGTTAATTATGCCAGCTTGGTGTAAAAAAAACGCAGCTAGAAATCGGGTTTCTGGAAGAAACCTGATTTCTCATACATATTGTCTCAATTTGCCAATGTGGCTTTAGGATAGAGATTTTGAAATGTGCTTTGGTATCTGATGATAATTTAAAGTCTTGAATTATGTTGACATCTAAACCCTTTACACTAACATTATCGTTTTGCATGGCTGTTACTTGTGTATTGAGTGCCAGCACATTGCCTAGTTTGGGGCAATCGCCAGCGTCGATTGAGGCGGCGCAGACAATGAACCTCACTCAAACGACTTCGGCCATTACACGACCCGAGGTGGCAACCTTGCCTGTTATTACTGTGACGGTTCCTTATTCAAGCTCGCACAACGAGTTTTTGTTTCTTACGTCCAATAATCCTGCTTATGATACGCGACATGGCTATATTCTTGATTCGAATGCCAAACCGGTGTATGTGGTGAGAGCACCCGAAGGCGAAATCATTATGGATTTTAAAGTGCAGCGGGTCAACGGCAAAGATTATTTGAGTTATTTTGTTGGTCAACAATATTTGCAAGGCAGCGGGCTTGGCAAATTTGTGGTGTTAGATAACACGTATAAAGTGATTGATGAATGGCAAATGGGCAATGGTTTATTGGCCGATTTTCATGATTTTCAATTGTTGCCCAATGGCAATGTCTTGATGATGGCGTATCAAGATTTGCCGCGTGACATGACGGCCTATGGGGGCAAGGCTGACGCGGTTGTGATCGATTTCATCATTCAAGAGCTGAACCCACAAAAACAAGTGGTGTTTGAATGGCGGGCGCTTGATCACATTCCGTTTAGCGATAATTACTTGCCTTTGACCGGGCAACGGGTTGATTTTGTGCATGGCAACGCGGTTGAGCTTGATACCGATGGTAATTTGCTGATCTCATTGCGCAGCACCAATCAAATTTTAAAAATAAATCGCACTACTGGCGCGGTGATGTGGATTTTTGGTGGCAAACGCAATCAGTTTAATTTGGGTGGTGATGAAGGTTTTACCGATCAGCACGATATTCGGCGTTTACCCAATGGCAATGTTTCGTTGTGGGATAACGGCGACCGCCGCACCCCGCAACATGCGCGGGCGGTGGAATATCGTTTGGATGAAGCCGCGAAAACCGCCACGAAGGTTTGGGAATATCGCGAAACCCCTGATTTTCGCTCGTGGCATTCTGGCAATTTTCAGCGTTTTGCGGCGGGTGGCGGCATGATAAGCTGGGGCGGCAATGATCGGGTGACTGAAGTGAATGCCGCCAAGCAAAAACAATTTGATGCAACTTTTCCGCCGGGCAGTGGCTCGTATCGGGCGTATCGATTTGCATGGAAAGGCCAGCCTGCGGCTGCGCCTGATTTGGTGGCGACTTCGCTTGAGGCATCGACAACGCGGTTAGCGATGAGTTGGAATGGGGCCACCGAGGTCGCGCAATATCAGGTGATCGGCGCCCGCACCCCTGCGCAACTGCAAACCCAATCGGCAATTTTGGCGATGGTGGCGAAAAAAGATTTTGAGACGATTTTGACTTTGACCGACTTGCCCACCGATATGTGCTTTTTTAAGGTGATGCCGGTGGATAAGGCTGGTGTTGTTTTGGCGACATCGAACATGGCGTTTAGAGCCAGTCCAACTTGTGATCTATCGGGTTTGCGCAAGGTATATTTCCCCCTGTTAAAAGCGTCTTAATTTGTAGGGCTTAGTGCGCGTCCCCAGACGCGCAACTTGGCTTACGCAGAATGCGCGTCTGGGGACGCGCACTAAGCTGAGAAGAAGTATGAAAAAATTTGAATTGATTTCCCCATCGCAAGCACTTGATAAGTTGTTTAATGCCATCGACGAAGCAGGTATTGCGATGCCAGCCGAAACAGTTGATGCCTTAACGGCTCGTGATCGTGTCTTGGCGCAAGACATCATTTCGCCCATTCCACTGCCCGAATTTCGCCGTAGCACCGTTGATGGTTATGCGGTGCAAGCGGCATCGGTGCAAGCCGCGTTGGCAAGCGGCGACCCATTACGCGTGATCGGCGAGGTGCGTATGGGCGAAATGGCGCGTTATCACGTCGGGGTTGGTGAGGCGGTCAAAATTCACACGGGTGGGCATATTCCCAGCGGGGCCGATGCTGTTGTGATGGTTGAAAATACACAGCGTGTGCCGCTTGACCCCGTTTCAAAGCGCGATTCTAAGCAACAAAATAGCGTTAAATTGCTTGACGACTCGAACAACTACGCCCTTCGCCCGATGTCTGCATCGCAGCCAACCGATAACATTATCGAGTTAGGTGAAGATGTTAAAGCAGGAGAAATCGTGATTCGAAAAGGGTCACGCTTAAGAGAAGCAGATCTTGGTGGCTTGGCTTCATTTGGCATGATTCGGGCGCAGGTGGCACGCCAGCCGCGGGTGGCGCTTATTGCCAGCGGCGATGAGGTGGTGCCAGCCGAAACCGAGGTGTTGCAGCCGGGGCAAGTGCGCTCGGTCAATATTCACACCGTTGCGGCCTTGGTGCGGCGCAATGGTGGTATCCCGCTTGATTATGGTATTTTGCCCGACCGTTTCGAGGCATTTGAGGCGGCGGCTGAACGCGCTTTGCAAGAGGCCGATGTGATCGTGTTTATGGCCGGTACCTCAATGAGCGACCGCGACTTTGTGCCCGAAATTGTGCAAAAAATGGGCCAGCCCGGCATTTTGCAGCACGGCATTGCATTTCGCCCGGGCAAACCCACCCTTTTTGCTTTGTGCAATGGCAAACCCGTATTTGGTTTGCCCGGCAACCCAGTTAGCACCTTGGTGACAGCCATGTTGTTTTTGGGGCCAACATTATGGCATTTGCAACGCACCCTTAACCCGCCGCCGCCCAATTTCGTGCGGGCGCGTTTAACTGCTGATATGCCTTCGCCTCGTCAATTTGAGCATTGGTTCCCGATAAAACTATTTGCAGGGCAGAACACCACCGAAAATGGGGCGATGTCTGCATCGGGCGCTCGTAAGTTCCATTATCATTTAAATTCTAAGGAGGTGTGTGCAGCACAACCGATAAACTCTAAGAGTAATCTGATTTTTGGCTTGTCACGGGCCGATGGTTTGGTGTGTGCCCCGATTGGGGTGAGTATGATCCCTAAAGATACTGAGGTCGATGTTTTATTGTTAGCTTAATAGGGAAGCGTGACAGAAAAAGATATTGGGATATCTTTTGATCTTGATAATGTCACAGTATGAAACAAAGCAAATTTTCACTGATTTCATCATATTGGGTAGGGATGCGGCATGTCGTGCCCCTACTGAAATTACACTAATCAATTACTCAGATGCACAGTGATAAAATCCACGCTAGAACATATGTCAATATCAAATATGCGATTCAGACTACATAAATTAATCGCTGATTTCGTTGGGGCACAGCAATTTGAACAAATTGACCGTGGTGAGATGTGGCTTGATGAAGATTTTCGAATAGCGTTTTTAAAGTGCGATCTTGTTTTTACGCGTGCAAATGATCGAATATTAGTTCAAGGTGTCATTAATACCTCTGCCGAGGTTCAATGTGTTCGCTCGCTTAACTTGTTTTATTTACCCATTACCACTGCGCTAGATGATGTGGCCTTCGCCATTCCCGGGCAACTTTCTGCCATTCAAGAAGGCTTGCCACGCATTGATAGCGAATTGTGGGTGGATGTAACGGAACAAATTCGTGAGGCGATTGTCATGGCGTTACCGATCAACCCAATTAGCCCCGACTACCAATCTGGGCCAGTGTTAGATACATTGATTGGCGACGATGAAAAGGAGTGGCTTACGATCAAATGGTCGAACGGAAGATAGCAAATAACATTTTTACAGAATTTGATGAAGACCAGATTCTTTCAGCCTTGTTGATAAAAGCAGAAACACAAGGGTATGTGGTCTTTGAAGATATTATTGAGCTGATGCCCGACGAGGGTGAAAATATTGAACGGCTTGATCGCGTGCTGAATTTGTTGGCCGAAGCCGGGGTGAAATTGCACGACCTGAAAGGCGATGATGATAGCGATGGCATGGATGATGATGGCGACGAGGACGAACGCGAAGGCGTGCCACTCATTGGGCCAGATGACAATATTGCCATTTATTTGCGTGAAATGGGCAAAGTGCCCTTGTTATTAAATGACGAAGAGATGGATATTGCCGTGCGGATTGTGCGCGGCGACCATGCGCAAGCCCGCTTAAAGGCTGCCAATGGCAAATTAAGCCTTCAGGAATGCACAAAATTGCAAGCGTGGTATGACGATGGACAATTGGCGCGTGACCATTTGATTAAAGCCAACACCCGCTTGGTGATTAGCATTGCCAAAAAACACATGGCGCGTGGTGTGCCATTTTTAGATTTGATTCAAGAAGGCAATTTAGGCTTGATCAAAGCCGTTGAGAAATACGATTATTGCCTTGGGTATCGCTTTAGCACCTATGCCACTTGGTGGATTCGCCAAACGATCTCACGTGCCATTGCCGATCAATCGCGCACCATTCGTGTGCCGGTGCATATGAATGATCGCATTCGGCGATTGTATCGCTCGGTGCATGAATTAGAACAAAGCCTTGGGCATAAACCCACCCCCAACGAGCTGGCCAAAGAGTTGAATTTAGATGTCGAAGAAGTGGATTGGATGCTCAAAGTCTCGCTTCAACCCATGTCACTTGACCAGCCGGTCAATGAAGACGAAGAATCTGAATTTGGCCTGTTTCTTGAAGACGACTCTAGCCCAACCCCGACCCAACAAGTGACCGAAACCCTATTGCGCGAACAGATTGAAGATGCATTGTCAACCCTTACCCCACGCGAGCAACGCATTTTGCGTTTGCGTTATGGTTTGGTGAATGGGCGCTGTCACACCCTCGAAGAAGTCGGCCAAAAATTTGGCCTCACGCGCGAACGCATTCGCCAGATCGAGCGCCAAGCCCTGGGCCGATTGCGCCAACCCAATGGCACATGGCAATTGCGCGATTATTTGGCGTAAATGGATAGACGCACCTTGAAGTGCGTCTTTGCCTAATCAAACCACTGCAACCCCATTTGGCGCAGCGCCACAACCCCGCCAATGATGGTGATCGCGGGCGGTTGTAGCCCTGCTTCGGCCACACGAGCCGGTAAATTGCTGACAATTGCCTCGACTACCCGTTGTTTTGGGGTGCTGCCCCACTCAATACACGCAGCGGGTGTGTTGGGGTCTAGCCCAGCTGCCATTAATTTGTTGAGCAAAATGGGTAAATTGAGTAACCCCATCAGCAGCACCAGCGTGCCTGATTTTACGCTTTGGGCCAACATGGCAAAGTCGGTGGTCGATTCGGTCTTGCTGGGGTCTTCGTGCCCCGAAAACACGGTGAATGAAGTGTTATAAGCCCGATGTGTCACTGGAATGCCGGCATAGGCTGGCACTGCAATGGCTGAGCTGACCCCGGGCACAATCGTAAATGGAACATTCACCGCATAACAAGCTAAGGCTTCTTCGCCGCCACGCCCAAACACAAATGGGTCGCCGCCCTTGAGCCGCACCACCGTTTTACCCGCTTGCGCCTGTTGAATGATCAGCTCGTTGATTTGTTCTTGGGTAAATTTTTGTTGGGTGCGAAATGATACTTTGCCAACGTCAACCAGTTCGGCTTCGGGCTTGGCTTCGCGCAGCAATTCTAGGGCAATCAACCGATCATACAAAATGACATCGGCTTGCCGAAGGGCCATTAACCCGCGCATGGTAATGAGCGATGGGTCACCCGGCCCCGCACCCACCAGATACACCATGCTAGGTTGGGTAATTTGCGGTTGTGTTGAAGCGTGCCCATGCGTTGCACTTTGGGCCAGCCCAAATTCGTTTTCTTGTCCCGCCATTTTGCGTCGATATTTGCATAGGTCGCAAGTCATGTTGGCTTTGCCATTCACAGCCTCATCAAAACGCTCGGCAACGGCCTCGAGTAAGGCTGGGTGCGGAAAGAGATAGGGGGCGATGGTGATTTGCAGGCCGGCATCGGCGGCGGCTTGGGTGGCCTGTTTGACCATGCGCTCATAAACGTGCCCGGTGAAAATGAGATAAGGCAATACGATGACCCGTTGTGCGCCCAATTTGGCAAAGCGCTGAATGACGGTTTTGACATCGGGTTTGGTCAGCAGGTAATAGGCCGGTTCTACCCAGCCAAAATCGCGCCCTTCGTATAGCAATCGCGCCAAACGGGCGACCTCGGCGTTGGCATCAGGGTCGCGGGTTCCGTAACCTACCACTGCCACCGCCGTTTTTTCGGCAGCGATTTGTTCATTTGGGTCAGTGGCCGCGCTCAAACGGTCGCTCATGGCACTAAGCGTATGGTATTGAACGCCGATGGGGGCGCAATATTGAAAACGCACGTGCGGCCATTGCTGACGCGCCCAATTGATGATATTTGGCACATCGTTTTTTTGGTGCATCCCCGCGCTTAAGAATAAGGGCAAGACCGTAATTTGGGTTAGCCCCATTTGCACACATTGGCGAATGGCTTCAGCGATGGGCGGGTCGTTAAATTCAAGAAAACACGGCTGCACATGAATCCCTAATCGCAGCGCAAGCGATTGCGCAAACTGGTGAAATTCACCGGTGGTTTTGGGGTGTTGGCTGCCGTGTCCAATCAAGACTAATCCATGTTTTTTCATAATAGCAGGTAGTTAATGGTTAATGGTTAATGGTTAATGGTTGAGCATTTAACCATTAACCATTAACCATTAACCATTGACCAACGTCTTTGGCAAAATAAGTAACGATCATGTCTGCACCGGCGCGGCGCAAGGCAACTAAGGTTTCAAGCGCAACGCGGCGTTCATCGATCCAGCCATTGGCGGCGGCGGCCTTAATCATGCTAAACTCGCCGCTCACTTGATAAGCTGCAATTGGCAAATTGGTGCGTTCATGAATGTGTTGAATAATATCTAAATTTGTGCCCGCAGGTTTCACCATCAAAATATCCGCCCCTTCATCGATATCTAACATCACTTCTTTCAAGGCTTCGCGGGTATTGGCGATGTCCATCTGATATTGGCTCCGGTCGCCAAATTGCGGAACCCCTTCAGCGGCATCACGAAATGGGCCATACAAGCTGCTGGCATATTTTGCCGCGTAGCTCATGATAACGGTATGTGAAAAACCGTCAGCATCAAGGGCCGAGCGAATGGCCCCCACCATGCCATCTAACATACCGGATGGGGCGATGATATCGGCCCCAGCTTGGGCATGGACGACGGATGCGCGGCCTAGCAAGGTCAGCGAGGGATCATTGAGCATGTAGCCGGTTTCAAGGTGTGGGTTGAATTGGGCGCTGTCTGGCGTGTTGATCAGCCCACAATGCCCATGCGAGGTATATTCACAAAAACACATATCGCTAATCACGATCATATCGGGCACAGCCGATTTAATGGCGCGGATGGATTGCGGCACAATGCCGTTGGGGTCGAAATTTTCGCTGCCAATCGCATCTTTTTGGGCGGGAATGCCAAATAACAAGACTGCTGGCACGCCCAATTTGGCAAGCGCTTCGGTTTCGCGCACCGCCATATCTACCGACAATTGGGCTTGGCCGGGCATAGAGGCAATTGGGTTTACCAGCCCTTTGCCGTGCCGCACAAACAGTGGTGCAATCAGGTTATCGACAGACAGCGTGGTTTCGCGCACCATGCGTCGTAGGGTGGGGGTGCGCCGTAATCGGCGCGGGCGGGTTAATAGAGAATTGCTCATGGGATGAGAGTTGAGAGTTGAGGGTTAAGCGTTAAATGTCTCAACGCTTAATCCTCAACCCTCAACTTGTTAATGCCTGAATAATGGCCTCGACCATGCCGTCATCGGTGGCGACATGGGCAACAATGGGGTCGGTGATGCCATGTTCGATTGCAATTTGGGCGGTCATGGGGCCGATACAAATCATTTTAATATTTTTTGCTACGTTTGCTGAAATTGGGCCAACTTGCCCGACAAAGCCTCGGACTGTGCTACCACTGGTGAAGGTGATGGCATCGATATCCCCCTTTAATAAGGCATGACTGAGTGCCGGATCGGGTTTTTGTGGGTTATAAATGGTGTGATATGCGATGACGCGATCAACACTTGCCCCAGTGCGTTGAAGCTGATGTTGTAGGGTGGGGCGAGCAATATCAGCATTGAGCAACAAGATGCGGCAGCCTGTCAAGCGATCGGGCGATGATTGTGTTGGCGTGGTGTCGCTGATTGGCTGGTTGCCGATGATCTTAGCCAGGTGGGCAGCGTCATGATGTTCTGGGACGAATATGCGACTTGCTCCTAGCAATTCACGGCATTCGTGCGCGGTGGCTTCGCCAACGGCGGCAATGTGTAGCGCGGGCAATACCATGTGGTTTTGGCGTAACCAAGCCGCCATGCAGTGCACGCTTTGCACACTTGTGACGGCTAACCAATCATAAGCCCCATCGATTAAGTTGTGCATGGCAGTATCGAATATATGGGTGTCTTGCAGTGGGGCATAGGCAATCATTGGGCATCGAATAACATCTGCACCCAAGTTGATCAGTTTATTGGCGATGCCATCGATGCGCTCTTCGGGGCGGGTGATGACAATCCGTTTGCCACGCAAAGGCTGGGCCGATTTTTGATTTATTTGGGTGGTATGAGGGATGAGGTTTGTAAATTGGGCCAGTGGATGTGATAGTAGTTGTTGTCCTAGTTGATCGCCCAAAATTTCAGGATACTGTTGCGTATCACTGTCTGTGCTGGTGACTTCGGCACG
>CAMDWA010000148.1 GCA_945877855.1 Thermoflexus hugenholtzii JAD2
CGATAGCATGAAGTTGGTTAGTTTGGCGTTTGAGGGGGTTGAGAATGTTGCAGTGCCACCAGCTTTAAAATCGCAGGCAAGTGGCGGTATGGGGCAAATGATGGTGGAGTCGAACGCTTTGCCACAAGGGCAAGCCTTTGATGTGCTCGTTGTTAAAATTGCCCGTGATGACCCACAACGTGGGGCATATAAATTACCGGCGGCGCTGAGTGTTGTGCCACGCTTAAAACTGAGTGATGCTGTCAATGTGACCAAACCGCGTCAATTTGAGATTGACCATCAGATGATGAATTGGCGCTTGAATGGCAAACAATGGGAAGGCGATGTGGCTGCGCCAAACGAACAAGTAAAGCTAAATACGACTGAAGTATGGGAGTTTGTGAATAAGCTTAATCTTGGCGAAATGATGGACCCAATGGGCATGGCGCATCCCATTCATATTCATGGTGTGCATTTTCAGGTAATTGAGCGGGTGCTGACGGTCTCGGAGTTGCAAGCAAATTATGATACCGTGCGTACTGGTTTTGTCGAAGAGGGTTTGAAAGATACATTTTTGTTGATGCCGGGTGAACGTGTGAAGGTGCTTTTGCACTTTAAAGATTTCACTGGCAAATTTGTCTATCATTGTCACAACCTCGAACATGAAGATCAGGGCTTAATGCGCAATTATCAAGTTTTGTAGATCGGGGATGGTGTCTTCAGTAAAACGGGGTAAGTAAAACAAATTTACGTCGAAATCACTATATGGCCTTTGGGCACAGAGGCCATATAGTGATTTCGACATTACATCTTTTGGGTTTACCCCGAATTATTGAGAAGATACGTATTTTTACCTTATTGTATAAATATGATCAGAATGTCTTTTGTATTGGCGGGGTTATGTCTGTTGCTCGTGGCTTGTGCATCGCCGACTCCCAACATTCGCAATGGGCCTTTACCCAAACCAACGCCGTCTGCCAATGAATTGGCGCAAGGCGAAAAGTTATATAACGCCAATTGTGCGGTGTGTCATGGGGTGAAGGCGGTTGGCACAGCGCAAGGTCCAACGTTTATCGATGTGATCTATGAACCCAATCATCATGCCGATGCTGCCTTTGTGTTGGCGGTGCAGCGCGGGGTGATGGCGCATCATTGGAAATTTGGCGATATGCCGCCGCAACCCCAAGTGACGATTGATGAGGTGCGACTAATTACAGCCTATGTCCGTTCGTTGCAGCAAGCGGCTGGCATTAAATAAAAATGCAAATCTAATGGGAGTGGGTGTATACTTCTGTTGATTAATCCCCCTAGGGGGGATTGTATAGAATTTTGGAGAATAAATAAATCATGACAAAAACTTTTACTGTTCCTAATATTAGTTGTGAGCATTGTGTCCGCAGTATCAAAAATGAGGTTAGCGAGGTGGCTGGTGTGCAATCGGTAGCGGCTGATGCTGCTAGCAAAGTTGTCACTGTTGCGTGGGATGCCCCAGCAAATTGGGATCAAATTAAATCGCTATTGGTCGAAATTGACTATCCGCCGCAAGAATTGATTCAACTTTAATGATTAATGGTTAATGGTTAATGGTTAATGATTAATGGTTAATGGTTAATGGTTAATGAAGAACACACTTAATCATTAACCATTAACCACTAACCATTAACCATTGATTGAAATATCATGCCTACTCTCGAACTGCCGATTACCGGAATGACCTGCACAAATTGTGCAAATATGATTGAGCGCACGTTAAAAAAGACGGCAGGGGTGGCGCAAGTGACGGTGAATTATGCCAGCGAGCGGGCCTCGGTGACATTTGACCCAGCGCAAACAAAACCGGCTGAACTAATGGCAAACGCATTGGCGGCGGTGCGAAAAGCTGGCTATGATGTGACGATAGCCCATACCGAATTGCCATTGTTGGGCATGACGTGTGTCAATTGTGCCAACACCATCGAGCGCACTTTGCGCAAACAATCGGGTATTGCCAGTGTCAGCGTCAATTATGCCAGCGAACGTGCCAGCGTGGATTATGTGCCGGGTGCGATTGGCATTGCCGATATGGTGGCGGCGGTGCGCAAGGCTGGCTATGATGTGCCGCAAGCCAGCAGTCAGCAGGCAATCGCCGGTAGCCAAGTTGACGCTGAACAAGCGGCGCGTGATGCCGATATTGCCGATCGCAAAAACCGTATGGTGTTTGGTTTGGCATTTGCATTGCCAGCGTTGGTGTTGAGTATGAGCAACGATTTTGGCTTGCTCATTCCGGCGGTGACTGCATTTTTAGAGTGGGTGGGGGCATGGTGGTTGTTGGTTGGCTGGTTGCACATTACTGAGCATGGTGGGCACGAATTTCATCGCTATTTTGGCTGGCTGTTGCTGATGTTAACCACACCGGTCATGCTTTACACCGCCAAGCCTTATTTTGTGCATGGCTACAAAGCCATTCGAAATGGCGCAGCCAATATGGATGTGCTGGTGGCTTTGGGCAGCGGGGTGTCCTTTATTTATTCAGTGTTGGTATTGTTGGGTGTGTTTAGCGGTCATGTCTATTTTGAAACCGCTGCCATGATTGTGGCGCTCATCAGCATTGGCAAATACATTGAGGCACTTGCCAAAGGCCGCACCAGTGCCGCCATTAAAAGCCTAATGGCGTTGCGCCCTAAGACCGCTCGAAAGGTGATAGGGATTGGGGATTATGGATTAGGGATTAAGGATTCTCAAACCTCAAATCTCCAATCCCTAATCCATAATCCCCAATCCCTAACCCCTGACACAATCGAAATTGCCATCGACCAAATTCAAATTGGCGATGTGATTTTGGTCAAGCCGGGCGAGCGTATTGCCACCGATGGCATTGTGATCGAAGGCCGCAGCGCGGTTGATGAAAGCATGATTACGGGCGAGAGTATGCCGCGTGATAAAAAGCCGGGCGATGCCGTGATTGGCGCAACAGTGAACAAAGAGGGCGTGCTGAAATTCGAGGCCAACAAAATTGGCAAAGATACTGCTCTCGCCAATATTGTGCGGTTGGTTGAGCAAGCCCAGGGCAGCAAAGCGCCCATTCAGGCTTTGGCCGATAAAGTTTCGGCTATCTTTGTGCCAGCCGTGCTGATGGTGGCTGCGCTCACGTTTTTGGGCTGGTTGCTGATTGGGCGTGCGCCACTCGAAACGGCGTTAATCAATGCCATTGCCGTGTTGGTGATCGCTTGCCCCTGCGCTTTGGGGCTTGCCACCCCAACGGCCATTATGGTGGGCATGGGCAAGGGGGCAGAAAATGGCATTTTGTTTAAAAATAGCGCTGCCCTCGAACGCGCCGCCGAGATCAAAACCGTTGTGCTCGACAAAACCGGCACTATCACCAATGGTGAGCCGGTTGTGACTGATATTTTGGATTTTGGATTTTGGATTTTAGATTCTAAGGATAAAAATGAAATCCAAAATCCAAAATCCAAAATCCAAAATCTTCTTCAACTGATCGCCTCTGCCGAAAAGCCGAGCGAGCACCCCTTGGCCCAAGCGATTGTGCGGGCGGCTGAGGCAAAAGGGGTGACCTTATTGCCAGCGCAACGCTTTTTGGCCTTGCCGGGCAAGGGCATCACGGCTTATGTGTCAAATATGCAATTGAGCATTGGCAATGTACGGCTGATGCAGCAGCACGGCGTTGAGGTGACTGCTGTGGCCCAGTCGCAGGTGGCGGCGTTGCAAGCGCAGGGCAAAACGGCCATGTTTGTGGCGATTAACAATCAGTTGGCTGGCCTCATTGCCATGAGCGACACAATTAAAGCCAGTAGCGCCGAAGCCGTAGCACAATTACGGGCCGATGGTGTGCGCGTGCTGATGTTGACTGGCGATAATGCCGTGAGCGCCCAAGCCATCGCCGCCCAAGCCGGTGTTGATGGGGTTGTGGCCGATGTATTGCCGAGTGAGAAAGCCGAACAAATTGAAAATGAAAAATTGAAAATGAAAAATTCCCTCTCTTCAATTTTCAATTCTAAATTTTCAATTCTAAATTCTCCTCCTTCGGCGGTGGCGATGGTGGGCGATGGCATCAATGACGCGCCAGCGTTGGCGCAGGCCGATGTCGGCATTGCCATTGGCACTGGCACCGATGTGGCGATGGAAGCCGCAGATGTCACCTTGATTTCGGGCGATTTGCGCAAGGTCAGCCAAGCCATTCGTCTTAGCGCCCTAACTGTGCGCGGTATCCGCCAAAACCTATTTTGGGCGTTTTTCTATAACGTGATTTTAATTCCGGTCGCCATTGCTGGCGTTTTTGCCCAATATGGCCCCATCTTGGCGGCAGGTGCGATGGCATTTAGCTCATTGTTTGTGGTGGGCAATTCGCTAAGGTTGCGGCGGGCGAAAATTTAGAATTTAAACAGAATGCTTACAACTTTCGACATCACCGGCATGGATTGCGCCAACTGCGCAAAGTCGATTGAAACTGGTGTGGCGAAGCTAGATGGTGTAACGACCTGCACGTTGACGTATCACAATGCAAAATTGAAGGTCGGGGGTGAAGTTGAGCCAGAAATCATTGCAGCCCGTATCAAACAATTGGGCTACACCGCAATTTTAGAGGATGATGTTGCTGGGCAAAAGCCTGCGATGACAAATGACAGCGGCATTCGTGGGTTTGTTGGCTTTTTGTTGGCTCGGCGCGAAACAGCGTTGGCCTTGCTTGGGTTGTTGCTGGTGTTGCCGGGGTTGGTATTGGATGAAATTTTGCCAATTTCTGGGCTGCGGTTTGAATCGCCAATATTTGCTGTGACCTCATTGGCGGCCTTGGGTGTGGCGGGGCTGCCTATTGCGCGAAGTGCGTGGCGGCAATTGACCATTAACCACGAAATTAGCATTAATTTGCTGATGACGATTGCGGCGGTGGGGGCGGTGGTGATTGGCGCATACACTGAGGCTGGGTTGGTGATGGTATTGTTTGCCATCGGTGAAGCGCTCGAAGGCTATACCGCTGTGCGTGCCCGAAGTGCCATTCAAAGCTTGATGGCGGTGGCGCCGAATGAGGCCATGGTGCTGCGCCCGTGTATGGATTGCCGCGAACATTTGGGGCAAGGCGGTTATGTCGGCGGGGCTTGCCCGTTTTGTGGCATTGAGGAGCAGCGGGTGGCGGTGGGCCAAATTGTGATTGGGGATGTGGTGTTGGTGCGGCCGGGCGAAAAGGTGGCGATGGATGGGCAGGTGCGTAAGGGGACATCGCAATTAAACCAAGCGCCGATTACGGGCGAGAGTATGCCGGTTGAAAAACAGATGGGCGATAGCGTTTTTGCGGGCAGCATTAATGGCGAAGGGGTGCTTGAGGTTGTCGTAACGCGGCTGGCGAAAGACAACACATTGGCCCGTATCATCAAAATGGTGGAAGAGGCGCAAGAGAAACGTGCCCCGGCCCAAAAATTTGTTGACCGATTTGCAAAATATTACACGCCGGTTGTGGTGGTATTGGCGATGTTGGTGGCGGCTTTGCCACCGTTGATATTGGGGGCATCGTTTTGGGGCGAACAAGGCTGGTTGTATCGCGCTTTAGAATTGTTGGTGGTGGCTTGCCCGTGTGCTTTGGTGGTCAGCACGCCGGTGGCGTTTATTAGTGCCATTAGCAATGCGGCAAAACATGGGGTTTTGGTGAAGGGTGGCGCGGTTTTAGAAGCGCTGAATAAGACCAAGGCGATTGCGTTTGATAAAACTGGGACCTTGACGATGGGCAAGCCTCATGTTGTTCGGGTGCAGTCGGTTGCTTGTTTATCGGTGGCCCAACCCTGTGAATGGTGTGATGATTTGCTGGCATTGGCAACATCGGTTGAGCGCCGCAGCCAACACCCATTGGCTCATGCGGTGGTTAAACAGGCTGAGGTGCGGCAGGTGTTCAATCGTTATGCCGCCGCCGACAATGTGAGTGCCATTACGGGTAATGGCGTGTTGGGCGAGGTAGCTGGGCATAGCGTCATCATTGGCAGTCACGCCTATTTTGATCGGTTAGTCCCTCACGATCGTGTGATCTGTGATGAAGTTGAGGCCGCTTCAAAATTGGGCCAAACCCCATTAATGATGGGTGTAGATGGGCTATTTGCTGGTTATATTACGGTGGCTGATACTGTGCGCCAAAGCAGCCGTGATGCATTGGCACAACTAAAAAAAGCGGGTAAATATTTGGTGATGTTGACGGGTGACAATGCTGGCACAGCCCGACATATTGCCCAGCAAGTGGGTGTTACCGACATTCGCGCCCAGTTGTTGCCCGCAGATAAAGTTGAGGCGATCAAGGCATTGTTGGGGCAGCATGGTAATGTGGCGATGGTGGGTGATGGGGTGAATGATGCTCCTGCGTTGGCGACAGCGACGGTGGGTATTGCGATGGGGGCCGGTGGCACTGCCCAAGCGATGGAGACCGCTGATGTGGTATTGATGCAAGATGACCTTCGTGCATTGCCATTCGTGTTTCGTTTGTCACAGGCAACCATGCGCACGATTAGGGTTAATGTCGTTTTCGCCATTGGCATCAAGTTGGCATTTTTTATGTTGGTGCTGATGGGGCTTGGCACAATGTGGCTTGCGGTGTTGGCCGATGTTGGTGCGTCGTTGCTGGTTACTTTAAATGGGATGCGGTTGTTGGGCACGAGGGGCGTAGTGAGTAATTAGTAGTTATAGCGCTTACGTCCATTAAAAATATTTCACCAAAAAGACGTATCTTCTCAATAATTCGAGGTAAACCCAAAAGGTGTAATGTCGAAATCACTATATGGCCTTTGTGAATAGGGGCTTTGCCCCTGTTCACAAAGGCCATATAGTGATTTTGACGAAAATTTGTTTTATTCGCCCTATTTTATTGAAACGATACGATTTTACAGTGAAAAATCGGTTGAGGCCAGCATAGACAGCGGCACAGCCTCAACCCGTTCGGCAATGGGATAGCGTAGCGGGCCGGGATAGATCACCAGCAGTTTGTCGAGTTTGAGGTCGGTTAATGCACTTCTCATGGATGGGGTAAGTCGAGGGGCATCTACTTGTTTTAGCTCAATGCCAAGCCGTTGGCCATTGTGTATCGTAAATAAATCTAATTCTGCACCGCCGTTTGTGCCCCAAAAATAAACCTCGCTTAGCGACAAGCTCCGAATCACTTCTTCGATGGCATAACCCTCCCACGATGCTCCTGATTTGGGGTGATTAAACAAATCAAACTCATTATTTATATTCATCAATGCATGAAACAAACCGCTGTCACGGATGTAAATTTTAGGTGACTTTAATTGCCGCTTGCCAATATTTTCAAACCAAGGTTGTAGTTGGCGGAGCATATGCACCCCCTCTAGCACATCTAAATATTGGCGAGTGGCTTTTTGGCTAATTTGTAGCGAGGTCGAAATTTCACTGGCATTCCATGTTTGGGCGTGATAATGTGCCAACATACGCCAGTAACGCCGCAATAACGCGGCGGGTGCGCCTATGCCTAACATCGGTAAGTCGCGCTCTACAACAGCGTTCATAAATTGGTTGCGCCAAACAATACTATCGGCATCATTCGCCGCTAAAAAAGAGGGCGGCATACCCCCACGTAACCAGTGTATTGCCAGCGATGTTGCCCCCACTTCTTGCAAGCTGAACCCACTCATATCGATAACCTCAATACGCCCAGCCAATGACTCTGATGATTGTTGTAACCATTTTAGCGTAGCGCTCCCCAATACTAAAAAACGGGCTGGTAGCGGGGTGCGATCTGCCAATACGCGCAAGATAGCGAATAAATTCGGCTTACGTTGCACTTCATCGATAACGACCAAGCCATGTAAATTTTCTAACGCCGACATCGGCTGTTGTAAACGATCTTCGCCGCGTGGGTCTTCGAGGTCAAAATAATTGATTGAATTGCTGGGCACAAATTCACGCGCAAGCGTGGTTTTGCCACATTGCCGGGGGCCAATGAGCGCCACTACTCGGCTGCGCCCTAGCGCAGTGCTGATTCGTTGTTTTAGCCGTTGTCGTTCAATCATAATGTTATTTTACCTTGTAATTTTTACTTAAAAAGTAAAAATTGCAAGGTAAGATGGCATCTTTTTTATTAAGGGTAAACCCCAAATACGTAATGTCGAAATCACACATGGCCTTTGATGGCATGGTGTGATTTTTACGAAAATTTGTTTTAACTTCTATCTATCTGACTACTGACGACTGACATACTGTTCAACAATTCAAGAATACGCAAGTCACTTTTGGTCAAGGCTAGTTTGGTAATGTCGTCGGCAGATACCCAACGATAATTTTCAGGGTGTAGGGTGGGTTGCACTTGGTCGGCAAACACCACGTGGCGGGTGATGCGAAAATGGGTAAAGGCGTGCTTGACCAGCCCGATATAGCGTAGGTTTGCGCTGGCGTTTTCGCTGACCAATTGGCCCATCAACCCTGCCGCGAGCGCCAAAATTGGGGCATCGGATGGGAGGCGCGGTGGCTGTGGCAGATCAAAAATTTCTTCGCTGGGAAATTCCCATAAGCCGCCAAGTAACCCTTGGCGCGGGCGTTGCCGCATGAGAAATTGGGCATTTTGATTGCGGCACAATAAGGTGACGAGATTTTTGTGCGGAATAGCTTTTTTTACTTTGGGGGCGGGGTAGGCTTCGGGTGCGCCTTTCGTATAGGCAATACAATGGGGTTTTAATGGGCAACCTGCGCAAGTTGGTGCGCGTGGGGTGCAAATGGTGGCCCCCAAATCCATCAAGGCTTCGTTAAATTCACCAGCACGGCCTGCGGGTAGCAGCGACTCGCTATGTTGCCAAAGTTCGTCGTCGCTGGCGGCGGGTAGGGCATACAGGCGGCTGACCACGCGTTTGACATTGCCATCCAAAATCGCGGCATCTTGCCCAAAGGCTAGGCTGGCAATGGCCCCAGCGGTATAACGCCCGATGCCGGGCAACGCCAGTAACCCAGCCACTGTATTTGGAATTTGCCCAGCTTGCTCATTTTGCACCATTTGGGCGGCCTTGTGCAAGTTGCGGGCGCGTGAATAATAGCCTAAACCCTCCCATCGTTTTAGCACATCGTCTTGGCTGGCCTGGGCTAAATGGGCAAGGCTGGGGAAATGGGTTAACCAGCGTTCAAAATAAGGGATCACGGTTGCGACTTGGGTTTGTTGCAACATGATTTCGGCGAGCCAGACGTGATAAGGGTCACGCGGCTCGCGCCGCCAAGGTAAATGGCGTTTATGCTTGGCAAACCATGCGAGTAGGGCGTTTTGGATGTTGGAAATCATGGGGATGGGGTGTGGGGGATAGGGGATGGGGGATAGGGGATGGGGTTTGGGGTGTAGTGGGCAGAGGAGTATGGGGAAAGTGGCAAGTGGCAGAAGTGCGGTTTGTCTCTTTACTAACTATACCCCATCCCCCACACCCTAAACCCTAAACCCTAAACCCTAAACCCCAAACCCCATCCCCCATCCCCCATCCCCCACACCTTACGCCTTCCTCAAATTGGGCAGCACAATGGCGATGATGACCAAGCCGATGCCGAAGATTTGTAATGATTCGAGCATTTCGCCCAAAAATAACCATGAAATAAACGCGGCCAACACAATTTCAATAATGGCGATTAGCCCAGCCAATTTGCCGGGGATGTATTTGAGCGCCATTGTAAACAACCCATAGCCGCATAAGGTGGGGCCAATGCCCAAAAAGGCGATGCTTAAGAGCGCCGAAGGCTGATCGGGGATGATGGTGTTGAGCGGTTGGGTGAAAAGGCACAACGCTAAAAGCGTGATTGAGCCAAATAAGAATGTGTAGGCCAAGGCCGCCCACGAATTGACGCTGTTTGTGATGTGTTGGTTATATAAGACAAAAACCGATTGGGCGAATGCTGACGATAGGCCAATCAAGATGCCGAGCCAACTAAAGCGTAATGCTTCAGGGTCATAAATTCTCACCACCAGCGCCGAGCCAACGATGGCAAGCACAGCCGCAACCATGTGCATGGGGGTGAGGGGTTCACGCCATAACACCCATGCGCCAATGGCGACAATGATGACATATAAATAAATCAGCACCAAAGCCACCGAAGCCCCATTGAGCCGTATCGATTCGGTCCAGATAGCGTGATAAATACCGATTGAAATGATGCCAGTGAAGGCCATGCCGCGCAGTTCTTTGCCTGTTACCCGCAACAAGGTTGGGCGAATGAGGGCAATGGCGGCGAAGGCCGCGAGCGCCACAAAAATATCACGCCACAGCGCCAGCGTTAGGCTAGGGATTTGATATTGGCTGAGCATATAGCGTAAGCCGGGGGCCGTGATGGCCCATGTTAGCCCAGCCGCTAAACTGTAAACGATGCCTAATTTTGTATTTTGGGGTTTGGGGATGCTTAAATTCATTGCGTGCTAGAGATGTGCCAAATTACCCTATTGAGTAGGGCACGGCATGCCGTGCTCCTACTCAATAGGATAATTTGGTGAAAATATATTTTACTTGCCGCGTTATTTTTTAAAGGCTTCGACGGCGGCAGAAATAATCGGGTCGGTGTCCGAGGTATATTCATCCCAAGCTTTC
>CAMDWA010000149.1 GCA_945877855.1 Thermoflexus hugenholtzii JAD2
GCTGGCGGCGCTAGACGCATTGGCGGCGCGGGCGCTGGGCGACACCACTGCAATTGTGTATTTCTCTGGGCATGGCCTCGATAGCAAAGGGCGGCTGAAAAGCGCCTATTACCTGCTGCCGCATGGCTACAATACCGCCGATTTGCCAAACACCGCGATCTCGGTGGACGAATTTGCCGACAAGCTCAAGGCCATCACAGCGACGCGGCTGCTGGTGCTGCTCGATTGCTGCCACGCACAAGGCGTGGGGTTGATTAAGTCGCCGACGCGCACGGTGATTCCATCGCCCATGCCCGAAGCGGTGCAAAAGCAACTGACGCAAGGCAATGGGCGGGTGGTGATTGCGTCGTGCAAACGCGGCGAGGTGTCATTTACCGGCAAACCGTATAGCCTGTTTACACGGGCCTTGGTCGAGGCGCTGTATGGCGCAAACGCAGGCGAGAATGAGACCAGCGGGGTGGTGAAGGTGCTGGATATCGCCATGTATACCCGAGGACGGGTCGAGCGATTGTCACGCCAACGCCAACACCCCGAAGCCGATGTAAAACAAGCTGATAACTTTGCGGTGGCGTATTATGCTGGCGGCAAGCAGGCCAAACCCAAGTCGCTGGGTGAAATACCGTTGCCGCCGATTGACGAGGACATGGTTGAGCGTGAAAACGCCGCCAGCGCGGGTCAGCGCGACCAATTGGCGCATAATGTCAGCCTCAACAACAGCGGCATTAATGTGCAAGGCAGCACAGTGAATGGCGACATCATCCAAGCGAATGATTCGAAAGGGTTTAACAATCGCCCGACCGGGCCGGTCAATCAGAATTTTGGCACAGTGCATACCGGCGGCGGGGCCTATATTGGCGGCACGGTGACGGTAAATGGCGATTTTGTTGGGCGCGATATGACCAAAACCACGCACAATGGTGCGTCGGTGGCAGAATTTGTGTCGCTGATCGAGAAAATGAAGACGCAAGTGGCGGCCTTGCCGCTCGGTGCAGATGAGAAAGCCGAGGCCCAGCAGACGCTCGACAAAGCAAAACAAGAGGCGGGCAAGGACAAACCCAACACCAATTTGCTAAAAAGCCGCTTGGAAACGGTGAAGGGTTTGATCGAAGGCGTGGTTGGGGTGGGCACGGCAGCGGCGACGCTGTTGCCAATGCTGGAAAAGGGGCTGGCTTGGGTTGGGCAATTGTGGCGCTAGCCATCGCCCCACGTTGTCGCAAGCAAGCGAGACTAACCTCGCTACAAATTGATGCGGCGACATGTGTTCATCTGGCTTGCTTGCGCGGCTCGTGCGGGTATAGATGCCCAGCAACTTCAAGTTGCTGGGCATCTACCGACCCCGTGTTGGTGGCAAAGGGAACACGAACCCCGCCACAAATGAAGCTGATGGCAGAGTTCATCTGGCTTGCTTGCGCGGCTCGTGCGGGGGTAGATGCGGCGCACCTGCAAGGTGCGCCGCATCTACCGTCCCCACGTGGTGGCAAGGGCAACACTAACCCCGCCGCAAATGAAGCTAGTGGCGGATGTTCATCTGGCTGGCTTGTAATGCCACCCACCCCACGCATTTGATATAAGATACACCCCAATGGACGAGCTAACACATTACCCCGAAGCGGTGCGCGCCATATTAGCGGGACTGCCGCCCGAACAACGGGCGGTGATGCTGACCGCCTTGAGCCACCAACTGGTGAGCAGCCAAAACAACAGCGGCATCAATGTACAAGCCAGCGACGTAAAAGGCAACATCACCCAGACGATTGGGGCGCTGTATGCCGCACAGGTGCGGCTGATTGTGCAAGGCGGCGAAGCGGAGGCCGACTTGCGTGAGGCGACGGCCCATTATTTGCAGGCGCTGGTAAAGGAGTTGGGGCGCTACCGCGCCGATGCGGTGGACAGCAGCGCCGCCGACCCCAACAAAACGCCGATTGAACTGGCCGATATTTATGTGCCGCTCGACAGCACCTTGCACATCCCCAAAAAGCAGACGTTGGCGCAGCACCTCGCCCAACTGCGCAAAGCCGACGCGCGACAGACCGACGGGCGGCTGAGCGAACGCGCCGAGAGCGACCAACGTCCCGTGAGTGTGATCGAGGCGCTGGCGCAGCACCCGCGTTTGGTGCTGATTGGCAAGCCGGGCAGTGGCAAAAGCACCTTTGGCAATAGCGTGTTGTTGGCCTTGGCGCAAGCTGGGTTGGGCACGCCGACGGCCTTGCAGGCGCTCGGCACGGGCTGGCGGGCCGCATTGCTGCCGATACGGGTGGTGTTGCGAAAATTTGCCGAGCAGTTGCCGGCTGGCGACGCCCCAGCGCGGGCCGGCGACTTGTGGGCGCATATTGGGCGCGAGGCGGCGGCGCAAGGGCTGTCGCCCAAACTCGGCGCTTATTTGCAGCGGCTGGCCCGCCAAATGGGGGCGCTGATTGTGCTGGATGGCTTGGACGAATGTGGCAACGAAGCCCGCCGTGCGCGGGTGATGGCGGCAGTGCATGAACTGATGGACAACAGCGGCGACAAATGCCGCTTCTTGCTCACGGCGCGGCCCTATGCCTACCCCAGTGGGCCAGCCCCCTTGCAAGGCGTGTATGAATTGGGCGATTTAACCAAAGACCAAATCGCCCAATTTATCGCGGCCTGGTATCGTGCCTTGGTTGAGCGTGGCTGGCGCACGGCGGGCGAGGTGGCTGGCAAGGCCGAGGCCCTGACCGAAGCGGCCCAACGCGCCGATTTGGTGAAATTGGCGTGCAACCCGTTGTTGCTGACGCTGATGAGCACTTTGCACACCAATCGCGGGCAATTGCCCGACGACCGCGTGGATTTGTATGACGAATCGGTTGAATTGTTGCTGCAACGTTGGAACCAGCAAAGCGGGGCCGAGGCGGCGCTGCTGGCGCAATTAAACCTGCCCGGCCTAAAGCTGAGCGACCTGCGCGGGGTGATTGAGGAACTGGCCTATCAGGTGCATGAAGCGCATGTCGGCCAAGATGGGGTGGGCAACCTGAGCGAAAGCGCCTTGCGGCGGGTTTTTCGGCCTTTGCTCAACAACAGCGGCGATAAGGCCGAGCTGGTGCTGAGCTATATTGAACAACGGGCGGGGTTGTTGATCGGCTTGGGCACGCCCGATGCCAAAACCGAGCCACAGTTCACCTTTCCACATCGCACTTACCAAGAATATTTGGCGGCCTGTTATTTGGCTGGCACAGGCAATTTTGCCGAGCGCGGGCTGGCGCTGGCCAAGGCTGCGCCAGCCCATTGGCAGGTGGTGCTGACGCTGGCGGCCCGCATTGCCAAAGAAGAACGCGGCGCGACGGCGGCGGATTGGCTGGTGAACAACTGCGATGTGGAGAAATATGCGCAGCAGCACGGCCCCTTGGCCCAAAACGACTGGCTGCGGGCCGAGATTGCGGCCCAGCAATTGCTCGAAATTGGGCTGGTGAAGATTAACAGCAAGCCCGCCACCGAGCAAACCCGCCAACGGGTGGCGGGCTGGTTGGCCCAGGCCCTGCCCCAACACCCCAGCGGCGGCGGGTTGGTGGCGCGTGAACGGGCACGTTTGGGCAAAGTGTTGGGGCGCTTGGGTGATGGGCGCTTTGACCCAGCACGGCATTATTTGCCCAACGAGCCGCTATTGGGTTTTGTGCCCATTCCGGCAGACCCGCATTTTAAGATCGGAACCCGCGCCAAGGATTTTGAACGGCTGATGCAAACGGTGAATATCCCCAAAAAAGAGTGGGATAACTGGCGGGATGAGATCAATGATGCCATCACACCGACCAGCGCATTTTATATGGCGAAATATGCGGTGACGGTGGCGCAATTTCGCGCTTTTGTGCAAGCAACGGGCTATGCGGTGGGCAATGACGATTGGCAGCGCGACCCCGATCACCAGCCGGTGCGCTATGTCACTTGGCACAACGCACAGGCCTATGTGCGCTGGCTGGATGCTGAATTAAAACGCACTGGCTGGTTAAACGGCTTAGAGACAGCCCAGTGGCAGCTGCGGCTGCCGAGTGAGCTGGAATGGGAGAAGGCGGCGCGCGGCGGTGGCGCAGCACAGGTTTTTCCCTGGGGCGATGAACGCGACCCTGAGCGCGCAAATTACAGCGATACAGAGATCAATGCGCCCAGCCCCGCCGGTTGTTTTGCCGCAAATGGCTATGGGCTGTATGACATGTTGGGGAATGTGTGGGAATGGACACAAACTCGTTATACCTCCTACCCACCCAAAAATCAGTGGGAGTTAACAGAAATGATAGATAACGCCTCTACAATCGTGGTGCGCGGTGGCGCTTTCTACGACGATGTAAGGTATGTGCGCTGTGCCTATCGCAACTGGTATCAGCCGGATTACCGCAACAGCGATATCGGTTTTCGTTGTCTGCTGTCCCCACTCTCTCTGCGCTCTGAAGCCTCTGATCTCTGAAACTCTGAGCCGATGGCTCCTTCGGCAAGCTCAGGACAGGCTTCTGGGGAGTTTGGAAGGCGTGCCACCCAGCGCGAAAAACGAAAAATTTTTTTCGGGTGGCTAGCAAGTTAAGGGTTTGATTTTTGGGGCAACCCTGCTTTGACCAGACCTCGGAGGTTTTTAAAACCTCCGAGGTCTAAGCCAGCCACAACCTCGGCACAGGCGTGTCAGCCTTACATCCGGCGGGTTGTGCGGGGGCAGATGCGGCGCACCTCGCAGGTGCGCCGCATCTACCGACCCCGCGTGGTAACAAAGGTAACACTAACCCCGCCATAAATTGAGGTGGTGACGGGGTTAGTCTGGCTGGCTTGCGCGGCTCGTGTGAGTGCAGATGCGGCGCACCTGCGAGGTGCGCCGCATCTACCGACCCCGCGTGGTGGCAAAGGTAACACGAACCCCACCACAAATTGAGGCGATGACAGGATTAGTCTGGCTTGCTTGCGCGGCACATGCGGGTGCAGATGCGGCGCACCTGCGTGGTGCGCCGCATCTACCGACCCCGCGTTGGTAGCAAAGGTAATACTAACCCCACCACAAATTGAGGCGGTGACGGAGTTAGTCTGGCTTGCTTGCGCGGCGCGTGCGTGGGCAGATGCCCAGCAACTTCAAGTTGCTGGGCATCTACCGACCCCGCGTGGTGGCAAAGGTAACACTAACCCCGCCGCAAATTAAGGCGGTGACGGGGTTAGTCTGGCTTGCTTGCGCGGCTCGTGCGGGTGCAGATGCGGCGCACCTCGCAGGTGCGCCGCATCTACCCACCCCGCGTGGTGGCAAAGGTAGCACTAACCCCGTCACAAATTGAGGCGGTGACGGGGTTAGTCTGGCTTGCTTGCGCGGCTCGTGTGGGTGCAGATGCGGCGCACCTGCGAGGTGCGCCGCATCTACCCACCCCGCGTGGTGGCAAGGGCAACACGAACCCCACCACAAATTGAGGCGGTGACGAGTGTTCATCTGGCTTGCTTGCGCGGCGCGTGCGGGTGCAGACGCGCAGCAATATGCACACAGTCAGATGACATTGGCCCAAGTAAGTGCGAGCGCACAAGGTTGGGTAAACCATGTGCGCTATGCAAACACGGTGGGGTTGCGCAAGGCGGTGTTTGATCGGTCGGTGTTACCGCCAAAATCAAAACCTTAGCCAAAAAGCCGGTCTAAAAAATTTTTTCGTTTTTCGCGCTGGGGGGCACGCCCCCCAGACCCCCCAGAGTCCATCGGCTCAGAGGTCCAGAGATCAGAGGCTTCAGAGCGCAGAGAGAGTGGGGACAGCAGACAACGAAAACCGATAAGGTTGAGGCGGTTAAGCGGTTGATCCCTGAGGCGATAGGCACAGCGCACATCCCTTTCATTGAGGTTGAACGCGCCACCGCGCACCACGACATATATATCATCTCCGACGCTTGTGTTTTCGCGGTTTTTTACATTTTCATAAGGATAAGTATGAGTCGGTTTCGAGACATCTTTTCCCCACAAACTACGCGTCCACTCCCACACATTGCCGCTCATGTCTTCGCAGCCGCTGGGGCTGCGCCCAAGG
This sequence comes from Thermoflexus hugenholtzii JAD2, assembly GCA_945877855.1. GTDB lineage: Bacteria > Chloroflexota > Anaerolineae > J036 > Brachytrichaceae > AQU-03. The sequence goes on from CAMDWA010000149.1 coordinate 5,988, forward strand.
CCAAAGGCCCCAACACTGCTGGTGCTGCCCAGCTTGGTATCGGCGGTGTTGGCAAATTCTGGGTCAAAGTCACCCGGCCAAGGGTAAGGTCGCCCATCCGTGCCACGTGCGGCCTTTTCCCACTCGGCTTCACTCGGCAGGGTAATCTGCCATTGCCCACTGGCTAACAAACGCCCCACGGCGGTGTCTTTTAACACCGAGCTATTGAGAATGGCTTGGCTGAGCCAGCGCGTATAGGTCAGCGCCTCGCGCCAACCCACCCATACCACCGGATGGTTGCCGACACCAATTAAGCTGTCTTTGTCAGCCGGCGTCACCCCGACAGCAACGCAATACATGCGCCATTGTGCCACCGTCACCGTAAACCGCGCCATATAATAATCTTGGCTGATGACGTGGCAAGTATGTTGCGGTTTTTCGGCCTCATAACCATTGTTATCACCCATTTCAAATGGCCCCTTCGCCACCGGCACAAAACCCAGCCAGTCATCCTTGGGCAAGCCGAGGCCGCTGCTGTCATAAAAACGCGGGTCGCCCAGCTTATCCAGCGTGTTGCCCGCCAAGGCGCGTTCGGTGGCCGGCAAACGGCTGCCCAGCCCCTGCACCAAGCGCTCGCGCACCTCCGCCAATTTACGCTGGTTTGGGCTACTCGTTTGCCCGGGTTTTATTATGTTCTCGCTCAACAATTGCCCGGCGATCAGTGCGCCGTAATGGCCGCCATCTTGGCCGCCATTATGCTCGTCGTCATCACCATACAGGCTTTCGGCCAAATTCCACACATTGCCCAGTGCGCCACGCCCGGCTTTGGCCCCCGCCAACAGCGCCACCTCGCGCCAGCGGTTGGGGTCGCTGCGGGCCAGCCGCGCCACCTTATCCGGAAAATCATCATCGGTCAGGTGGCAGGCCGCCAAATATTCTTGCAAGGTGCGGTGCGGAAAAGTGTAGACATGGGTCTGTTTTAGCTCACCACGCGGCAGCAACAAGCCCGCCCGCTCACGCAAGTGCGATTCAAGCTGCACCGGGTTAGCGCTGGTCGGTTGGGCAATGCCAAACAACCCTTGCAGCAGGTCGGCTTCGGGCACATCGGCAGTGCCGCGCAATTCGGGTTGCTTGGTGTGGGCCTCATAGGCCAAGCGGTTGAGCAATTGGCGCATGGCCTTGGCATCGGTCTTGAGATATTCGCTCAGGCTGGGCTGATGCAAAAGGCGACCTTGGGCATCCATCACATCTTTGCCGCGCTCCCATTGGTCAATCAGCAATTTAACCGTCTCGTCATACAGTTCTTCGCGTTGTTCGGGCAGTTGTCCGTTGTTCTCGGCATCTAGGCGGGCAATCAACGCCAGCAACAGCGGGCGCTTGGCCAATTCGTGCAGCCGTTCGCGGCGCATGATCTCGCGGTTTAGGCTTTGGGCACGCACCTCAGCCGCCTCGGGTGGCAACTTAACAAAGCCTTGAATGGCATGGTAATAACGCTGCACATAGTGTTCAATTTGCCCATCGCTCAGCTCGGTAATGACGGCGGTGTCGAAGCCCGGCAAGCGCCAATGAACATCTTGATAGGCATAAGTGCGGCAAGTGACCAAAAAACGGCAGTGCGACCATGTTTTGGCGCAATCTTGAATGGCTTGGATGATTTGGGCACGGCGGCGGTCGGCTTCGGGCACTTCGTCCAGCCCATCCAGCAACAGCACCCCGCCTTGCTCGTGCAAGTGCTTGCTCAACATCGGCGCATAAGCCGCCAAGCCAGCCGCGTCTAACTCGGCGGCGATAAAGGCTTGCAAGTGTTTGGCGCTGGCGGGCTGGCCAATGGGCGGCAAGCCACGCGCCGCAAAATCACGCAGCACCACCCGCAGCGGCAACAGCGGGCCGTGTTCCCACGCTTGGGCTTGGGGCTTTTCGTCGCCGTCATCGTCGTCATCGTCTTGGCGGCTGGGTAATGGCGCACACAGCGCCGCGAGGTTGGCGGCGGGGTCGCCCAGTCGTTCGCCCGCCAAACACAGGCTGACAAAATTCACAAAGGTGCTTTTGCCGCTGCCCGGCTCACCCAACAACACCAGTTTGCGTTGGCGGTTGAGCAAATTGAGGGCGCTGACCGGCGGCGCGGTTTTGCCTTCGCGCTCGGGCTGGGGCCATCGGCGCGTGTCTTCATCTTGGCGGCTGGTGGTGAGCAGCGCGGTATACACCTGCGCCAAATCGAGTTGGGCGTCGGCATCGGCGCGGGTGGGCAAGCCGATGCCACGCAGGGTGTGGTAGCGTGCCTCATCGAGCAGGCGGCACAAATAGCTGCGTTGCAGCGCTTCGGGCGTGGTGGCCGTCGGGTCGGGCGGGGTGAGGTAGGTGTTATGGTAGGTCTGCGTTACTGGCCCTGTCGGCCTATTGACCATACCTTGCGACTGGTTGGCGTGGATGACATTGGGGGCGACACCCAGCAACGCCGCAATGACGGCATCGCGGCGCTCAGGGGGCACGGTGGCAATCAGCTCACGCTGTTCTGGGGTTAGCTGGTCTAGGGGTAACATGGGCGGCGATTGAGATTGTATCAAATGTATCTCATCCTATGGCGTTTCGGGCCTGCGTCATTCTCACAAAAGTGGGAATCCATAACGTGACAGGCCCAAATTCAATCGATTGGCGTGTTTTTGACCAGCCTTGTTATGGATCTCCGCTTTCGCGGAGTCAACATGATGGGCTATCACCTGACAGCATGAAACTGGCGCAAACCTCCGAGGTCTTAGCGCGGCTTGATGTTGTAGCCGCAACTTGCACTAAGACCTCGGAGGTTTAGCAGCTATTTTCACCTCAGATGACGACAGCCTTAACTTAATGCCATTGTGTGAAAGCAGGAATGACAAAGCCGAAGCGAATTTTCCAGATCGGGCTAAAATAATCACAAACAATCACCCCGCAAAACTTTCCACGATGTGGGAATTTGCGCGGCTGAGTAAAATGGAATCAGGAGCAATATCAATGGCTGAACGACGAACACCGTTATACGACTATCACGTGAAACACGCCGAGATGGTCAAGGGCGGCGGTGAATATTTATTCCCGCTTTCATATACAAACCCGGCTGAAGAGCATTTAAACACCCGCAACAATGTCGGTATTCAAGACCTATCGACCATGGGCGAGGTCGATATTAAAGGCCCGGGGGCCGAGCGGTTGATTAACCGGCTATTGGTCAATGACGTGCGCGATATGTTGCCCGGCCAAGTGCGCTATAGCACCATGGTCAACCCCGAGGGTGGCATCGTAGACGACATCACGGCCTATAAATTCAACGATGAGCATTGGATGATCGTCACCAGCAGCGCCCCACGCAAAAAAAGCTTTCGCTGGATCAGCGAACATGCGGTTGGCATGAGCGCCTATTGCACCGACCTGACTGGCGCGATTGCGCTGATTACGGTGCAGGGGCCGCGCTCGCGTGATTTGTTGACGGCGATAAGCGACATCAGCGGCAACTCGCAAAGCAGCTTGGCAAAATTGAAGTTTTTTAACTTCACCGCCGCCCGTATCAATGAAGTCGATTTATTGCTCTCGCGCAGCGGTTATACCGGCGAATTGGGCTATGAACTATATGTGCCAGCCGAGCAAGCGATGGACGTGTGGGAACATTTGCTGAGCAAAGGACGCGAATTTGGGGTGCGGCCTTATGGCACGGCCGCCATGCAAAGTTTGCGCATCGAAAAAGCCTTGCCCTTGGCTGGCCCCGATGTGCCCGATGATGAATCGCGCACCCCATTTCACCTCGGCCTCGATCGTTGGATTCGCTTCGACAAACCCGATTTTATCGGTCGTGATGGCTTGTTGCGGCTGCAAGATGCTGGCATCAACGAGCGCTGGGTGGGGTTGGTGATCGAAAGCGCCTTGCCCGCCCGCGCCGGGGCGCAAGTGTTGAGCGTGGCCGATTTTGCCCAACAAAAGAAACGCATTCTAAGCGGAACCCGCAGCGGCGAAGCCATTACCCCAGCCATTGCTGGCAACCCGGTTGGCACGGTGTCATCCAGCGCCAAGGGTCACACCGTCGGCAAAATGTTGGCCATGGCTTTCGTGCAAACCACCCATGCTTATCCGGGGGCCAATGTCATGGTCGATGTCGAGGGGGAAGCGCGTCCCGCCAAGGTCGTGCCAACGCCCTTCTTCGACCCACAAGGCGCACGGTTGCGCGGCAAAAGCGGATAGTAAATAGTAATAGTAGATAGTGATAGTAGATAGTTAAAACATAACTATCTACTATCACTATCTACTACAGTAGTTTAGTCTAAAAAAGATTTGACAAAATAACCTGAGCGAGTGGCAAATAAAGCCCACTTCGAAACCGAGGCAAGCAAAAGCCAGCGTGAAAGAAACCTCTCACCCTTAAATAAAACTATTTCGCCTCAAACCAACCCTAAAT
>CAMDWA010000150.1 GCA_945877855.1 Thermoflexus hugenholtzii JAD2
TTTAGGGTTGGTTTGAGGCGAAATAGTTTTATTTAAGGGTGAGAGGTTTCTTTCACGCTGGCTTTTGCTTGCCTCGGTTTCGAAGTGGGCTTTATTTGCCACTCGCTCAGGTTATTTTGTCAAATCTTTTTTAGACTAAACTACTGATTATGCGAATTTTTATTACCGGCGGCGCAGGGTTTGTAGGATGCAATTTGGCGGCGCATCATCTACGCCTCGGCAATCACGTCACCATTTTTGATAATTTGGCCCGCCCACGCACCGCCCATAACTTGGCTTGGCTAAAAAAATTAAAGCTTGACAATACCGTTGCTCAATTGCTGCAAACCTATATCGGCGATATTCGGCACGAAGATGAATTGCGCGAGGCGATGACCTTGGCCCAGCCCGATCTGGTGGTGCATTTGGCCGCGCAAGTGGCTGTTACCACATCGGTCACCAATCCGCGCGAAGATTTTGAGATCAACGCGCTCGGCACATTTAACGTGTTAGAAGTGGCACGCAATTTACCCAAACCACCGGCTGTCTTTTTTGCCTCGACCAACAAAGTTTATGGCGGTATGGAAGAAGTGGCTGTGGTCGAAGATGCGACCCGTTATCACTTTCGCGATTTTCCAAATGGCATCGACGAGCACCAACCGCTCGATTTTCATTCACCCTATGGCTGCTCAAAGGGCACAGGTGACCAATATGTGCGTGACTATGCGCGTATTTTTGGCTTAAAAACCGTCACATTTCGCCAAAGCACCATTTATGGCCCACGCCAATTTGGGGTCGAAGATCAGGGCTGGTTGGCGCATTTCATCATTGCCACCGTGACGGGTCGCCCCTTCAAAATTTATGGCAATGGCAAACAAGTGCGCGATATGTTGCATGTGCGTGACCTCATCGCCGCCTACGACGCCGCTTGGCATAACATCGACCGTGTTAGCGGTGAAATTTTTAATGTGGGCGGCGGCAAAGACAACACCATTTCTATTTGGGCTGAATGTGGCCCCATGCTTGAAGAATTGGCTGGGCGCGAAATTCCGGTGGTCTATAGCGAAACACGGCCCGGTGATCAACCCATTTTTGTGAGCAACAACGCCAAAGCCAACAAAATGTTGGCGTGGCAACCGCAGGTTAAATTGTGGGATGGCATTCAAGAATTATGGCATTGGGTGAGCGAGAATCGCCATTTGTTTGCTTAAGCGGTTAGAAAACAAACAAATTTTCGCCGAAATCACTATCGCGCCATCCCGTAAGGGGATGGCGCGATAGTGATTTCGGCATTACGTCTTTATTAAATTGCCCAACACCTTCAAAATTTAAGATTACACCCTCTTGACATTCACGTTACGTCATAGTTTATGCTATCAACCGCTTGCAAGCGCATCAATAAACATGTTGACTGTAAAGAAACTATCTAAATTGGCCGGCATTACCCCACGGGCATTGCATTATTACGATGAAGTGGGGTTACTGAAGCCAACGCAAATAGGCAGCAATGGCTATCGATATTATGGTGATGAATCGTTGTTGCGTCTACAACAAATCTTGTTGTATCGCGAACTCGATTTGCCCATCGACGAGATCAAAAAAATCATGAAGAAACCTGATTTTGAGATATTGTCGGCGCTCGAAAGCCACAAGAATGCCATTAGCCAGCGTATTGTGCACATGCAACGGCTAATCAACACAGTCGAACAAACCATCTTGCATATTAAGGAAAAAAAAGTAATGAGTAACAAACAACTATTTGAGCCTTTTAATGAGGCCCAACAAGCTGAATATCAAAAAGAGGCTGAACAAAAATATGACCCAACGATTGTAAAAGCATCGGCAAAAAAATGGCAGGGTTATAGCGCGGCTGAAAAACAACGCATTGGCGAAGAAGGCGATGCCGTTTATCGCGATTTTGTGGCCGCAATTCCCAAAGGCGCCGCATCGCCCGAAGCCCAACTGTGTGTAGAACGCTGGCGGCAACATATGTCGCATTTTTGGACCCCCAATGAGCAACAATTGCTGGGGTTAGCCAACACATATAACGATGATGAGCGGTTTAAGGCCAATTTTATCAAAATTGATCCCAACCTCGCTACATTTGTGCGTGAAGCTGTGACGGTTTATGTCGCGAATCGCGCCTAAAGCCAACTTATAAAAACAGGGATCGAAGACGCGCCATCGGCGCGTCTTTTTTTGTTGGGCATAACGCTGATAACCCTAACTCAACACCAACCCAGCAATCCCTTGCGTTATCAATTTTGCAAATCGCTCAGTTATCGCTGTTGCCGAATATGGCTGACCTGCCTCTAGCCACCATCGCGCGGTGCCACGCAATGAACTTGTGACATAACTAACCACCATCGCTTTATCGGTCGCACTCAATGTTTTATTGAATTGTTGCAAACGTTGTTCAAGAACCGTCAGCATATTTTGCGTAATATATTCATTTAAACGTTGGGCATGAGGCAAACTAATGTCCATATGCAACAGCACCCGATATAAATCGGCGTGTTGGGCCATATGTTCAAATAACACTGTTAACCCGGGAAACGCCCCAGTAGATTGTTGGCTGTGGGCAAACAGATCATCTACCAGTTGTTGATAACTTTTGGTAAACAAATCGTGTTTATCGCTAAAATGCAGATAAAATGTGCTTCGATCAACTTCGGCCCGCTCGGTAATGTCTTTGATCGAGATCGCCTCATATCCTTTTTCAAGCACCAATTGCACCAACACATCGCGCAGGTGGCGTTGGGTTTCATGCCCTCGCTCAGTTAAATTTTTTAATCGCGCCATTTTGCTGTTCGGCTATTTTAGGGCATCCCCTTGCCTCATCTGCTCAATTTTAATCCGCTACCTTATTGACAGGCTCGTCATTTTGCAGTAATATCAGCATATTGTTGATATCATCACAATGTTGATATTATGCTTAAACCTCAATAGACATGAATAAAACAACGCAGCCTTTGATTTGGATAAACCGATTTTTGATCGTTATCATTAGCCTTGCTACTGGCCTTAACCCATTGCCCCATGCCTTGGCGCATGATGCCCCACCCAATGCGAAAGGTGTGCGCGTTACGGCCCCACCGCCGCCCAGCCTTGCCATTACCGGCGACGGGCAAAGCCTGTATCATATTGACGCGGCCCAATCGACAGCCCAATATAAAGTAAAAGAGAAGTTTGTCGGCGGGATCGAAGGGAGCACGGTTGTAGGCAGCAGCAGCGGCATTACCGGAACCTTGCTGATTGACACCAAAATGCCCATAAATTCTGCTGTTGGTATGGTGGCGGTGAATGTTGAACAATTAACCACCGATAGCAAACAACGTGATAGCCGGTTACGCGCTGCCTATCTCGAATCCAGTCTTTTCCCGCTTGCTACGTTTATTCCCGAAGCGAAACAAGCCTTGCCACAAACATTTCAAATGGGTGTGCCATTTTCATTTGTGTTACATGGCTATCTCACCATTCACAATGTGACGATACAGTCTGATTGGGCCATTACCTTGACGATTACGGATAATGCCGTAACCGGCACGGCGATCACCCAAGTGCCCATGTCTGATTTTGGCGTTGGCCCCATTAGCATTGTTGGGTTGTTGTCTACTGAAGATAACGTGACGCTAACGTTAAATTTTGTGGCCAATAAAGAGGGCACAAAAGCCCAAGCTGCACCCAAAGCCGCCACAACGCCCACTGCGAATGCAAATATCGACTTTTCTCGTCAAGTCAAGCCTATTTTTGAGGCCAAATGTGTCGGCTGCCACGTGGTTGGTGAAATTGGGCATTCGGTTTATGCGATGGACACGCTAAAGGATGTGGTGCAAGTGGCCAATGACCTGCCGATTATTTTGGGCAGTGGCTATATGCCACCTTGGTCGCCCAGCCATCAAGCCCCAGCCTTTAAAGACAACCGCAGCCTAAGCAAGGCCGAGTTAGATACCATTTTGAATTGGGTAAAAGCAGGAGCACCGGTGCAAGAAAGCCTCGATACACGGCTAAAAAGCACCGCTGCCGCTAGCAGCCCCATTCGCAAAGACCGTGTGTTAACGATGCCAGCGCCTTATCAGCCATCGGGCAAAATGTTAGATGACTACCGCTGTTTTTTAATCGACCCACAATTGCCGCAAGGCGGTTTTGTGACCCACAGCGTGGTGCAACCCGGTGAGCGGCGTGTGGTTCATCATGTCATCATATTTCAAGTGCCTGCGAGCGCCCGCGCCGAAGCCGAAGCCAAGATCGCCCAAGACCCACAGCCGGGTTACGAATGTTTTGGCGGCACTGAACTATCGAGCAGCGGGCCGGGCGCTATTGGCGATAGTCTTGGTTTTTGGGTGCCGGGCAATAAACCTTGGGCCGCAGGTGAAGGCACTGGTGTGCCTGTGCCGCCGGGTGGCTTGGTTGTATTGCAAATGCACTACAACTATGCTGCCGGTTTTTATCCAGATCAAACCAGCGTTGTCTTACAAATTGAGCCAGCCGATGCCAAATTGACCCCATTACGCGGGTTGCCTTTGCTTTCGCCGGTTGAATTACCCTGCCCGACAGGGCGCACCGAAGATGCTTGCCGCCGTGAGGTTGCCTTAACGCAACGCAGCCCCAACGATCAACGCATCGCCCAATTATTGTTAACAGCTTGCCGCCATAATATCAAAGATTATGCGGCGATGCCTGCCGAGCAGGCCACGAGCGACTGTGATTGGCGGGTGCCATTTGACGGCGATATTATGCAAATTGGCGGGCATATGCATACCTTAGGCACAAGCTTGCGCGTGGTGCTAAACCCCGATAGTGCCAAACCTGTCATCTTGCAAGACCTGCCCGCATGGGATTTTAATTGGCAAGGCGCCTATTCACTTGAGCAACCGATTTCGGCTAAAAAAGGCGATATCTTGCGTATCACTTGCACTTGGGATAACAGCAAAGGCATTGCATCGGGGCAACGCAACGCCCGTTATTTGACATGGGGCGAAGGCACAGGCGATGAAATGTGTTTGAATGTTGTGCGTATAAAACCAAACGCTGCGTTTGAACATATTGCTGGTTTAGGGCTAAGCCTTGGCATGTTAAATTTGCCCGTGCAACTTCCTACTTGGCTGTTGGCTGTGGTGGGCGGTCAGGCATTTTTGGGCAATTGGGTCACACTTGCGCTCGTGTTGTTGCTGATGGTTGGCGGAATCGGCATTGGGATAAAAACCCTTGTGTTAAGATTTCGTGCATCTTGAGTGAGTCATTGTCTACGCTTGCGGCCCAACTACAAGCCCCCGATAAAAATCAGCGCGTAGCCGCCGCCTTAACCCTTGGCAAATCGGAGGATTTAGCCGCACTACCCTTATTATTAGCGGCGTTGTCGGCTGAATTGGATGACAATGTGCGTGAAACGCTGACATGGGCGATTGTGCGATTTGGCGATAACGCAATACAACCTTTGGCACAGATGCTGACAGACAGCGACGCCGCCATTCGCCACCAAGCGACCCATGTGCTAGGCAAGATTGGCAGTCAAAATACTGTCCCGCACCTCATTATGGCGCTGGGTGATGTTGACTCAACCGTGCAAATGAAGGCGGCATTTTCGTTGGGGCAAACCAATGATCATCGTGCGATTCCGGCGCTCGTTCAAATATTAGGTCATCATAATGACACCTTGCAATTAATGATCAATACCGCACTTGAGCGATTTGGGAGCGCGGCGATTGAATTGTTAGCCCAAGCATTACAGCACCCACGTTGGCAAGCCCGAAAACAAGCCGCCGAAGTGCTAGATTTAATCGGCGACCCGAAAGCCATTAACGCATTGGCGCAAGCACTAAATGATGAAAACAATGAGGTGCGTTTTGCCGCAATTTCTGCGCTTTATAACATCGGCGGCGCTCGCACCTTCGGCATCATGCGCTCGGCGCTAAATGATGCCGATATAAGGGTAAAAACGATTGCGCGGCGTGTTTCAATAAAATAATATTGGTCACAAACTCAAAACAATTAAGATTTAGTGTATGGAACTGTAACGGTGCTTAACATTGGAAAATGTTTTTTGTTTAATGTAACCAAGGTTGCGCCTTTAAACTCTGCAGTAGCCGCAATAAGTGCATCGGCTAACCCAACATTATGGCTTTTTCCATAATCACGGCGATACAACCCGCCATTAATCGCAATTTCTTCGTTAATAGAAACTAATTCAAATGTTGAAAAAAAAGTATTTAGTGCATTACGTTCCTTCCCTTCACGCACCCCAGAATAAACTTCTGCGACAGTAATTGTAGAAATTAAAAGCGACTCTGTGAGGTTTTCAAGATATAACACCGCATCCAAACGTCCACGCAAATAGTCGATGATGACATCGGTATCAATCAATAGCGGTTTAGACATAATAATAAATATTAAAGGCGTGTCAAACTCTTTCTAAGCTCTGAAAAATCAGGCAAATCTTGTCGTTCTTGCCAGAGACCACGTGCTTGGCGTAAAGCTGCCAAACGACTTTCAGTGTTATATCGCAAAAAAAATTGCTCAAGTGCCTCATGCACAATCTCCTCTTGCGTTTTACCATTACTCAGACTTATTGTTTTTATCACCTGCGATTCTGATTGCGTTAATGTAATTTGCGCCATACTCATTTTTACCTCTTTACTCCATCAAAAAATCTAGGCTGTTTTGCAACTGCGTAATATACCCAAACACTATTTTATGCTTTTTAGCAATGCTTATGTTCCGCAAAATGTGCGATAACCAGCATTACCATCAGACGCAGGGGCGGCATAAGCTTCAAACCCAGCGCGAGGGGTGAAGGGTTGGGCTAAAACCTCGAGCAGCGTTTCAAATGGCGCGAGATCGGCGCGGGTGACAGCCGCATCTAACGCCGCCTCAATCAAGTGATTGCGCGGGATATAAATGGGGTTGATGCCATTCATGGCTTGGGCGCGGGCGGCAGGGGCACGCGGCTCACGCGCTAATCGCGCCCGCCATTGTTGCAGCCATTGGTCAAAACTAGCGCCGTCGCCAAACTGTGCCCATAACACATCCTCATTGCCCAGCACGGCATCGGCCAAAGCCCGAAAAACCTGTGTGTAGTCGGCGGCTTGTTTGCGCATTATGCCAAGCAAACCCTCGGCTAACGCCAAGTCACCGGCTTCGGGATGGCTTAACCCAAGTTTGGCGCACATGCCATTTAACCAATGGTGTGAATAACGCTCGGCAAAATTGGTGATGACCTCGGTTGCTAGTTTTACCGCTTGGTCGCTATCGGGGTCGATGAGTGGCAAAAGGGCCTCGGCCAACCGCGCCAAATTCCAACGCGCCATCGTGGGTTGGTTGCCATAGGCATAACGCCCATGCGTGTCGATTGAGCTAAAAACGGTGTTAGGGTCGTAGCTGTCGATAAAAGCACACGGCCCATAGTCGATGGTTTCGCCCGATACCGCCATATTGTCGGTGTTCATCACGCCGTGAATGAAGCCAACCAACATCCACTGCGCAATTAGGGACGCTTGAGCATCGCTAACGGCTTGCAAAAACGCCAAATAGGGGTTGGCGGCTTGCTTCAAAGCTGGGTAATGGCGTGCAATGGCATAGTCGGCCAATTGACGCACTTTGGTGATATCGCTACGCGCCGCAAAAAATTGAAATGTGCCGACGCGAATGTGGCTTGCTGCCACCCGCGTCAGCACCGCCCCGGGCAAACGGGTTTCGCGCTGCACGGCTTCACCCGTTGCCACTGCTGCCAATGCGCGGGTGGTTGGGATGCCCAACGCATACATGGCCTCGCCGATGATATATTCGCGCAAGACTGGGCCGAGCGCGGCTTTGCCATCGCCCCCGCGTGAGAATGGGGTGCGCCCCGATCCTTTAAATTGAATGTCGCGGCGTTGCCCGTGACGGTCAATCACTTCACCCAGCAAAAGTGCCCGACCATCACCCAATTGAGGCGAAAACCCACCAAACTGATGCCCAGCGTAGGCCTGAGCCAACGGCTTTGCACCGGCGGGTAACACATTACCCGCAAAAATAGCAGCCCCTGTTGGTGATGTCAATGCATCGGCATCTAACTTCAGTTCATTGGCCAAGGCGCGGTTTAGTTTTACTAATTTGGGCGCGGGGGCGGGGGCGGCTTGCCATTCGATGTATAGCCCTTCGAGGTCACGGGCATAGGTATTGTCGAAGTTAAAGCCGAAGGTGGGGGCGGGGGCGGGGGGTGTCATAAAAATTGCGCGATAAAGGTATCGCAATTGACTTATTTTACTTTGGCTAAAATGCTTCTTGATTTTAGGCATAATAAACGCCATGCCGACTGATCTATTCACCCAAGCTGCCAAAGAACAAACCGACCGCGAGGCCCCCTTGGCAGCGCGAATGCGCCCGCGCACACTCGATGATTTTATTGGTCAGGAGGAGATTGTTGGGCCGGGCAAATTGTTGCGGCGGGCGATTGAGTCTGACCGGCTGTTTTCATCCATTTTGCTATGGGGGCCGCCGGGCACAGGCAAAACCACCTTGGCGCGCATTATTGCTAACCGCACCAGCAGCCATTTTGAAACGCTAAACGCGGTCATGGCTGGCATTGCCGATATACGGCGGGTGGTGGCTGATGCCAAAGAACGCCGCAAGTTATATCGCCAACGTAGTATTTTGCTGGTCGATGAAATTCATCGCTTTAACAAAAGCCAGCAAGATGCGCTGTTGCCGCATGTCGAAGATGGCACGCTGATTTTGATCGGCGCAACCACCGAGAACCCCTATTTTGAGGTCAATAGCGCCTTGCTTTCGCGCTCACGTTTGTTTCAACTAAAAACCTTAACCGAAGCCAATGTGATGACGCTGCTCAGACGGGCATTGACTGACAAAGAACGAGGCTACGGCACACGTATTGTGAGGGCCGATGAAGATGCATTGCGGCATTTGGCAAGTGTGGCTGGTGGCGATGCCCGTAACGCCCTCAATGCGATTGAGCTAGCCGTTGAATCGACCCCAGCCGATCAAAACAGGGTCATTCATGTTACGCTGGCGGTAGCGCAAGAGAGTATTCAGCGGCGAGCGGTGTTGTATGACAAAGAAGGCGACGCGCATTATGACACCGTCAGTGCTTTTATTAAAAGCGTGCGCGGCAGCGACCCCGATGCGGCGCTGTATTGGCTGGCGAAGATGTTGTATGCCGGTGAAGATCCGCGTTTTGTCATTCGGCGTTTGCTCATTTTGGCGGGCGAAGACATTGGTTTGGCGGACCCGATGGGGTTGGTTGTGGCGACCTCGGCGGCGGCGGCTTTTGATTATATGGGCATGCCCGAAGGCATGTATCCCATCGTCGAGGCCACGCTTTATTTAGCCACTGCGCCAAAATCAAATACAGCGGGCAGTTATTTTAGGGCGCGGGCGCAAATTGAGCTTTAGGGTGCGGGTGAAGTGCCTGATCATTTGAAAGATGCGAATCGTGATGCCAAAGGCTTGGGGCATGGCAAAAATTATGCTTACCCGCATGAATTTGAGGGGCACTTTACCCCGCAAAATTATTTGCCGCGTAATATCGCTGGCATGACCTTTTATACCCCTAGCAATCAGGGCTATGAGCAAATGGTGGCTGACCGCCTCGACCGTTGGCGCGAAGCGCAACGCCAAGCGCTTGGCATCACTGAACGCGCTGGGCCGCAGTTGTCGCAAACCGAAATTGAGAAGATGAAGCGTGAACGCTAAAGCAAGAATTGCTGTATGGAGCGCCGTCATCCTGACGGCTCTTTGTGTCACCCATAACATCCTTTTTACGTTAGGCAAAGAAGCTGTAAAGGTGACGGCACTATGGCGGCGCTTCAGATAAAACAACACATGAATGATAGTCATCTGCACAAACATCATATGGGTTGGTATTCACGTGGGTATTTGCCTCATTTTGATCAACCTGGGCTTTGTCAATCCATCAATTTTCGCTTGTATGACTCAGTTCCCATAGAAGTAATTGTCAAATGGCGTGAAGAATTGGAACATCAATACACTAAATTGCCAAATAAAAACATCGATGCTGAAATTGAAGCTTCACTACGCCATCGCATTGTTGAATATGAGGATGCAGGGCATGGTAAATGTTGGCTACGTGATTCTCGTATTGCTGTACTGGTTGAAAATGCGCTGCTACATTTTGATGGGCAACGATATCGTTTATTAGCGTGGTGTATTATGCCCAATCATGTTCACACTTTAATTGAAACAATGCCGAAATACTCACTCAGCCAAATTTTGCATACGTGGAAGTCTTTTACAGCATTACAAG
>CAMDWA010000151.1 GCA_945877855.1 Thermoflexus hugenholtzii JAD2
TCTTACATCACCTCTAGTTTTCTAGGCACTCCCTTGATTTAGTATCGCTGACTTCCACTTTTATTTATTCCGCATTTGTGCGTATGTTCTGACTGACAATATTTACAACTTTTCATTCCCTAATCTTACATCACCTCTAGTTTTCTAGGCACTCCCGAAAAATCTAAGACTGTGTTAGGAGAGTTGGAAGATCGTTTAGCCACAATATTAAAGAAGCGTCGGGAGCTAGTTGAAAAGCCAGATGAAAAGCTAGAACCCAAAATTAGCCAACTATTAAATGATTTTAAAAACAAATCGCTTTCAGAATTAATAACGTCTGCAGAAAGTTGGGACAAAGATACCTTCAGGAAAGATAGATTTTATACTCCTTGGGATAAAAATATCTTAAGGGTTAGAACCAAGTTAGCAGAGGAATTTGAAAGTATTGATTCGTTTTTAGAATCACATTTTGATGAGCTAAAACAAGAAATTTGTGATGCATTTCTGAATAATGGAAAAATAAATAAGCTAATACCTGAATCAAACAATATTGAATTCTTGGTTGAATTTTTTAAAACAAATAAAATGTTAAGGGTTAGCAGGTCGTTGAAAAATTTAAATGATTTTCATTTACCTGTAAGAACTTTAATTGGTTTTTTGGTTAGAAAAGTGCTTGACTCTAGGTTGAATCCACCAAATACGAATGCCACATCCCCTATTAATTCATTGAGCAACCAAGCCCATAATCTTAATTTGATTGATGAGAAAACAAGAGAAAATGGTAAAGATATTGTAAGTGGTGTAGCGAGTTTTGCGGCAGATTCATTTATTATGCCTGGTAGTGGTGTCGTTGTAGGCCCTGTAGTAAAAGCTGTCACTGACCTTACAGATCAATATGTAGAATCTAACGAGCATAATAATATTGATTCTGATATTAATCATAATAGTAACGGTGCAAAAGCACGAGAAGATCTTTTAAAGATTTGTAGAGATGCAATTGATGAAATAAGTAGTGCTTTAACTATCAAAATATATCGACAAGTAGCTGAAGTAAGTTATGCCCTGGTCTCAGATTTACGTGATGCCACAGTTATAGCTGAAGATATGGAGCGAAAATGGGAAAAATTTTATGAATCTCATAAATCTAAAATTTGGCCTGAAGAATTTGAAGAAATAGAAATAATAAAAAATTTGACTGAGGATTGGAATAACAATATAAAAAGTATCGTGTCAGATGATGGATTTAACATTTGAATTTAAGGAGGCATGAAATGGATAATGACCAAATAGATGCGATTCGCTTTTTAGCTAAAACACTATTGCCAGAGTATCAACAAATGCTTACGAATTATGAAATTAATAAGCATTTATCAGCCTTAATGCAAAAGCTAGATACTTTGCAAGACCAAGAAACAAAAAATTTGTCGGCTATACAAACCAGTTTGCGCGATATTACGGATTTAACCAATATTGGAAAGGACAAAACTGAACAAGAATTGGATGAGCTAAAAAAATTAACAAAAGAATTTCCCAAACTTGCTGAATTGAATAAGAATATACTTGAGAAAATTAACAAATTAAGTAATAAGGAACCAGATATTGCTATTTCCGGAAAAACATTACCAATAAATAGCCAAATAGATCAAGATATAGTAGCAAATTATGTTAGAGATACTGCAAATCAGTTTAAATCTCATAACGAATTATTAAGAAAAGCATTAAAGACATTAATTGACCAAATTGTTATTGCAGAAGAACTTTTATTTAAAAAATCAATCGACGATTCTATTCCTACAGAAGTAAGAAATCATTTGGCGAAAATTCTAAAAACACATCGTGGCCTTCTAAAAAATGCAAATCTTGTATTATTAATTCCAGAGATGGAACTATATGATGAAAATCAAATGACTGCCAATCACGTTATTGACAAGATTGAAAATGAGAAATATTTTGTGAAGAATATTGAAAAAATAGGTTATCAGTTCCCAATCGATGGATTTGAATCTAAACCTATTGTTAACATTGGACCAACTAAATAAATATGGAAAGTCATCGCCCTATTGTTGCTATTGATTTTGGGACAAGCACTTCTTTAGTCGGATATTATGAGTTAGGCGGGGTAGTCTTAATTCCCGATAATGGAAGTAATATGTTAGGTAAGGGAGAAGTTTTAAATTGGACACCTTCTCTAATTTCACATCGAAAAAAAGAGAATCTGCCACTATTAAAAATTGGATGGGATGTTAGAAATGACGGATTACTAACTCATCCAAATACGATTCGTAATATTAAGCTTCATCTCGGAAATCGTAAGCGTGAGTTTAACTTATGTAACGAACAGTATATTGCCTATGAAGTATGTGCTCTTATTTTGCATTCTATTAAAATAAGAGCTGAAAACCATCTTACACAAGCTATAGATGATGTAGTCATTTCAATACCAGCTATTTTTGGTGTTAAACAACGACGGGGGTTAATTGCAGCAGCCAAATTGGCAGGTTTCCGTGAAATTAATTTAATTAATGAACCAACCGCGGCTGCATTTTTCCATGCAATAAATTCATCTCATGTTGATGAGAATGTGCTGGTTTTTGACTTTGGAGGTGGAACATTAGATATTACTATTTTAGAAAAAAAGCAAGGGAATATTAGAGTTAGTAGTACTTATGGTGATCCAGAATTAGGGGGATATGAGTTTGATAATGCTTTAGAAAAGCTATTGCAGCAAAAAATTTTAACTGAAGATTCAAGCTTAGAATCTCGCATTAATAAAAATGAATTGCTAGAAAAAGCTGAAATCATTAAATGGCAACTTACAAATTCTGAGAATGCTTTTTTTAATACTAATTACTTTGATGGAACTGATATTCATAGGGGCGAGTTTGAGAATATTACACGGCCTCTAATTGTACGGGCAAAACAATGTATAGACACTACACTTGCCCGCAGTAGAATTACCAAAACTCAAATCGATCGTGTTATTCCAGTCGGAGGAACATCGCTTATTCCATCAATTCAAAGGTTATTAAAAGAAGAATTTGGAAATAAATTTGATTCAAATGCGTTAAAAGGCGATTTAGCTATTACATCTGTAGTACGCGGTGCTACATTATTTGCAGCAAAATTAGCTAATGTATTAAAAAATCAAAGTAATTTTCATTTGTCAGATGTGGCTGGGTGTGGTTTAGGGATTAGATTAGTAAATTCTTCTCAAGAGTCAAGGCCTAAAATTTATAGTACTTTGGTAACAGCAGATAAGAATATCCCTAACACATTTAAGGGAACTGCTTATATTCCTGCCAAAAATGATGGCGTGGCAATAAATATATTTGAGGCTGATGTAAAAGAAGAACAAGTGCTATTTGATAGTTTAAAACGACCTGAGCTAATTGCTACAGGAGAGGCTTCGAATATTCTTCCAAAACCAGATAGAACAGATAGAGCTATTCACTATACTATGCATTATGACTCTAATGGTGTTGTTACTGTTTCCGCAAATATTGATTCAGGGCAAACAGTTATTGTAAATCAAGTAGATGCTATTAACGAACTGGAACTTAAAACTTCAGAAAAAAATGTAAAAAATGTATGGTTGAACACAAAAACAGATTGGAATACAGGTAGAGTACTATATGAAACCGAAATCCCTCATATTGAAAAAGCCCCTAAACCTACGCTTACTCCAAATGATCTTGCTTCCTCACACTTAGAATTAATTAAATCAGCTAAATCTCTTGCAACACAAGATAGCATTACACCTGCATTAAGAAGAGAATTGGATTATTCTTCGAATAATCTTTCGGCTGCTATAAAAGCCAATAAGCCAGATAAAGAAATATCCCTTTTATCGAATGATTTAAAAAATAAAATTTCAGAAGCTCAAAGGCTAATCAAAAAAAATGCGTAATATTTAACCAGTGTTTGACTAATATTCTTACGAACAGATCAGTGGATTTATGATATTTTGTAAAGGTCAAAATGATAGCGGAACCGTCATTTCGAGTAAAGCGAGAAATCTTTGCGTAATATACGCTTTTAGCCTCAATTTACGCAAAGATTTCTCGCATTGCTCAAAATCACACATGTTAGGCAAAATGACGATTTTATGCTTCCACAATCATCTTGCCTCTTACAGGTTTCGACAAAAACTTGTTTTACTCGACTCATTAGGATAAAAAATCGGGTTTCTGAGCGCATTTTGTGGCTGAAGCCGCAAAATGCGCTCAGAAACCCGATTTTTAATCCTATCACCCAAACAGCGAATCGATTGAAATCAACTTTGACACCTTTGAGTCAGCTGGCGTAGCGCAACAGCCAGTGTTACAACCACAGTCGCTGGTTTGCTCGACGGTGGCCCCAATGGCGGGATCAACCGAGCAACACGTGCTGATGCCACCCAGACCCGCATTGCATACGCCTGTTTCGGGCAACACCAAACGCACATCCAGCGCTGCTTTCATATCGCCCGCAATCGCCGCCGTGATGCTGCGCACCTGTTCATAACCAGTCAGCATCAAAAAGGTTGGCGCACGCCCATAACTCTTCATGCCGACAATATAAAAGCCCGGCTCGGCCTCGTGCTTTAGCTCGCTATAGCCATGCGGCGGCACACTGCCACAACTGTGCAAGTTGGGGTCAATGGAACCCGCGAGGGCACGCGGGGCTTCGTTGCGATCATCGAGATCAAGCCGCAACTCGCGCAGCATGTCGAGATTGGGCCGAAAGCCGGTGCAAGCCACGATTTCATCGACCTGCACCACCCGCCCATCGTCGGCAGACACCGCCACTTGTGCGCCGACCTGTGCCAATTGCGCGATCTTAAACCCCATATGCAATTTGACCGTGCCATTGTCGATCAGTCGTTTGACATTGGCTCCCAATTCACCACGGGCCGCCAATTGATCATCGCTTAAGCCGCCAAACATTTGCCCAAAATCACTGCGCCGAATGGCCCACTCAATCTGGGTGTTGGGTTCGCTTTGTGCCAGCTTCACCAACTCAATCATGACATTAAAAGCGCTATGGCCGCTGCCCACCACCAACACCTGTTTATTGGCATAGCGGGCGCGATCTTGGCCTAAGACCGCTGGAATACCATAAAAAATGTGGCTGGCATTGGCCCGTTCACCCAAAGCTGGCACACCGCTGGCCCCCAACGGGTTGGGGCTTTCATATGTGCCGCTGGCATCAATCACGGCCTTGGCCAATATTTGGCCTTCGCTGAGATTGCCATCGGCATTTTGCATCTCAAACATCACCATAAAGGGCGCGTTTTCGCGCTGGGCTTTGCCTGTGCGTGATTTTAATTTGTCGTAACCCACCCGCGCCACGCTGGTGACGCGGGTGTTTAGCCGCAGGTTTTTGTGAATGGCAGGCACAGCGGCCAACGGCTCGAGATATTGACGCACAAATTCGCCGCCGGTTGGGTAGCCTTCGTCATCTGGGGCGATCCAATGGTTTTGCACCAAAAGCGCCCGCGCTGCTTCATCTACCATGTAACGCCAAGGCGAAAACACTGGCACATGCGCCCATTTGCGAATGCTGGCCCCGACTTGTTTGCCAGCTTCGACCACAATATACGGTTCATTGCGCAACTCGAGTTGCGCCGCGGCGGCTAGGCCAACTGGGCCAGCGCCAATAATGAGGGTTGGAAGTGTGTTTTTCATTTTTACAAAAATTGGGTTTTCGCCGATGTTGCGATGCTTGTTTAGCGCAAACACATAGACAAATGTCTATGTGTTTTGACAAATAAAAACGCTTATTCAGGCATCAACAATTCCTGCTTTACGGTAGCGGTCACATGCTCATTGGGTGCAAATTGCATCATGAGCGTGCCACAGCACACGGTTAAAAAAGTTTGGTTAAGCGAATAATAGGTTTCGCGGCCCTGACGCTCGATATTGACCAAACCGGCATCGCGCAAAATTGCCAAATGGTGGCTGATCGTGGGCTGCGTCAGTTGCATTTTGGCCGTGATCTCGGTCACGGTCAAGCGTTCGCAACAACACAGCTTCATAATCCGCTGGCGGGTGTCATCGGCAATGGCCTTGGCAAATGCAATCGGGTCTGTCATTCGTCTTGATAAATAGAAGTTTATCGATGTTAATCATATCGAAGATTGTCTATTTGTCAAGAGGGTAATTTGTGTCATGGGCTAAATTTTAAGGCACGCCAGTTCAAATCTTGTTATGCACCCTAATTTTAGGACTTACGCGAAGTTTGATTTTCACCACAAAGAGCACAAAGAGCACAAAGATTTTCATGTGTAAAATCCTTCTTTTCTTTGTGTTCTTCGTGCGCTTTGTGGTGAAATGGTTTTTATGCGCATAAATCCTAATTTGATCATTTTTTCATGAGCGGCAACCAAGCACGAGGCGAACGTTGGGTGTCAGTTGAAATTGGGGTTGCGGTGGCGGCTGGGATGGCGGTAGGCACTGAGGGGTTGTTGAGATCGCGCACTTGTCCAGAGTCGTTACTGAGGATGAGCGACGAGGTGTCAACCGCCTCGAAATCGGAGCCGCGCAAGGCGCGGAAGGCCGCGTTAAGCGCATCGTCGTTCCAGCGTGAATCGGGCACGCCGCTAACAAACCAATCGCTGCCATTGTCGGCCAAAATTAGCCCATAGCGTTTAAACGCGGTGAAGATAGCCTGTATTTCGGGTGAAAACCGCGAGATATCGACCGACGACTTGAGCCGAAAGCGCATTCCCATTGGCGGGTAGGTAGCGAGAAGCGTAGACGAGGCGTAATGGCGGGCCGGCCAAACATAGGCGCGTTGGGTATTTTGCACGGTGAAGCGGATGGCGTGGGCAATTTCACCAGCAGCAGCTTCGTCATAGCGCACCAAACCATGCAAGATCGGCAAGCCCGCCGCGTCGGCGCTGGTCCATGTTTCGGGGCGTAAGGCATGCGAACGCAGGTCAAATTTTGCCCCCGACCCTGCTGCCCAGCCCGCGCCTTGGCGGCGTGTATTCCACGTTTCATACAGCACACAATTGTCTTTGTCGAGCACCAGCACGTGCTTGTCGCCGCCGCCTTCAATTGGCGGATTATCGGGGATGGGGTAAGGGCCGGGGTCGCTTTCGTCGGCATAATCGAAGCTGACCGGCACTTTGGCTTGGTTGCCATTCACCACCACATACGGGATGCCAATCGGTTGACCTTGCCACAGCCCTGCGCCAAAATCGGCGTGTAGGCCGGTATTCGCGCCGATGGAATTGATGTAATCGCTTGAGCGTGAATGCACCGGCAAGTTATCGATGCGCGTGTTCCAAATATTATCGGCGGGGAACATCGGGCAGCCCGCCAAGGTTGGTGCGGCGCTCGGTTGGGCATGGCTGGCGGTTTGTGCAAGCAGCAGGGCCAGCGCAAGAAAGGGGAGTGGGATGAGTGATTTCATTGTGGGAGCGATGGTGACTTGATGGGTTTTCAATGTGGTTTTCGGTCGGTCTAAATCTCGTCGACGTCGACCTCGACCTCGACCTCGACGAAATTTAGGTTGGGCAGAGCGTAATTCGTAAACGTGAACGTAAACGTTTACGTCTACGTTCACGTTCACGTTCACGAAACTCCGCCCTAATTTAACTGACAACGGGTGTTAGTGTAATAACGATGCAAAATTTGGGCGAGGGAGATGCCCAGCAACTTGAAGTTGCTGGGCATCTGCGCCCGCACGAGCCGCGCAAGCAAGCCAAACAAACACCGTCACCGCCTCAATTTGTGGCGGGGTTAGTGTTACTTTTGCTTCCAACGCGGGGGTAGTAGATGCGCCGCAACTTGAAGTTGCGGCGCATCTGCGCCCACACGAGCCGCGCAAGCAAACCAAACAAACACCGTCACCGCCTCAATTTGTGGTGGGGTTAGTGTTACTTTTGCTTCCAACGCGGGGTTGGTAGATGCGCCGCAACTTAAAGTTGCGGCGCATCTGCGCCCGCACGAGCTGCGCAAGCAAGCCAAATTAACGCCGCTATTGCCTCAATTTATGGCGGGGTTAGTGTTACTTTTGCTTCCAACGCGGGGGCAGTAGATGCGCCGCAACTTAAAGTTGCGGCGCATCTGCGCCCGCACGAGCCGCGCAAGTAAGTCAAACGAACACCGTCACTGCCTCAATTTGTGGCGGGGTTAACACTAACGCGGACACGCTTTACGCGATTCACGCCTCCCCAACCAACTCCGCCAAAAAGCGAATGCTGGCCTCGGTTCCCTTCTCATAGCACGCCAGCGCATAGCGCTCATTGGGAGCGTGAATGTTGTCGTTGTTGAGGCCGAAGCCGAGCAAGACCACCGGCTGATTCAACACCCGCTTAAACTCATTGACAACCGGAATAGAGCCGCCGGACAAGGTATAAACAGGGCGATTGCCGTAGGTGGCCTCGGCGGCACGGGCGGCGGCCCGCAGTTGGGGTGAGTTGCGATCGATCAGCGTGGCGGCGGCTTCGCCGAAGGTCTGAAAGCGCAGCGTAATTTCTGGCCCGGCCAAGCGTTGCATGTGGTCGCGCACTTGGGCGAAGATTTTGGCTGGGTCTTGGTTTGGCACGAGCCGACAACTGATTTTGGCATTGGCGATGGCAGGCAACACCGTCTTTTGCCCTGCGCCGGTGTAGCCGCTCCACAGGCCGTTGATTTCGAGCGTGGGCCGTGCGCCCATGCGCTCGACCACGCTAAATTCGGGTTCGCCGAAGGTCTTGAGGGCGCCGGTTTCGCTCAAGATGGTGGCCTCGGTGAGCGGCACGCGCGCCAATTCGGCACGTTCGTCGGCAGCCAGCACCCGCACATCGTCGTAAAAGCCATCCACCAAGATGCGCCCAACATTGTCTTTGAGTTGCGCCAAAATTTGCGCCAGCGCCATGGCCGGATTTTGCACATTGCCGCCATAAATGCCGGAGTGCATGTCGCGGTTGGCGGCACGGGCCTCGACCTCAAAATAGACCAAGCCGCGCAAACCATATTCGAGCGAGGGCTGGTCGAGCGCCAACAAGCCGCCGTCGCTCACCATCACCACGTCACAGGCCAGCAGTTCTTTGTGCGATTCGATCAGCAGGGGCAGGGTTGACCCGCCGATCTCTTCTTCGCCCTCGACGATGAATTTGACATTGCACGGCAGCGAGCCGCTGGACTTGAGATAGCTCTCGATAGCCTTGACGTGCGACATGTGTTGGCCTTTGTTGTCGTCGGCCCCGCGCGCGTAAAGATAGCCATCGCGCACGGTGGCGGTGAAGGGCGGTGAGTGCCACAAGTCGAGCGGGTCGGCGGGTTGCACATCGTAATGCCCATAAATCAGCACGGTCGGCTTGTCGGGTTGCGGGTGTTTCCATTCGGCATACACCGATGCATTGCCGCCAATAGGCGACTCGATCAGCCATGATTGCAGGCCGAGCGCGATGAAATGATCGCGCAGCCATTCGCCCGCCCGCCGCACATCGGCGGCGTGTTCGGGCATGGCGCTGATGCTGGGGATGGCGATGTATTCGCTCAGGTCGTTTAAATAGTGTTCGCGGTGTTCGCGGGCGTAGGTGAGGGCAAGGTCTTGCATAATGCTGATATTTTAGTTGATTGGTTGAATAGTTGATTAGTTGATTGGTTGGATGGTTGATTAGTTGATTGGTTGAGTATCCAATCAACTAATCAACCAATCAACCAATTAACTATCCAATCAACCAATTATTTGTGGTTTAATCACGCCCATGTCAAACAAAACCATTATTAATTCCGACAACGCGCCCAAAGCGATTGGGCCTTATTCACAAGCCGTCGCCGTCAATGGCTTGGTGTTCTGCGCCGGTCAAATTCCGCTCGACCCTATGACCATGAACGTGGTGGCGGGCGGCGTGGCCGAGCAAACCCACCAATGTTTGAAGAACGCCCAAGCCGTGTTGCAAGCCGCCGGTAGCGACCTGAGCAAGGTGGTCAAGACGACGGTGTTTTTGCAAAACATGAGCGATTTCGCCGCTATGAACGCCGTCTACGCCACCTATTTCACCAGCAACCCACCCGCCCGCTCGACGGTCGAAGTGGCAAAATTGCCCAAGGATGCGCTGGTTGAGATTGAGTGCATTGGGGCGATTTAGGCTGGGGAGCCGTGAGCCGTGAGCCGTGAGCCGTGAGCC
>CAMDWA010000152.1 GCA_945877855.1 Thermoflexus hugenholtzii JAD2
GATTGGTCGGATGCGTCGGTATCAAGCATTAGCTCAAATGGATCGAAATCACTTTAAAAATCACGCAAGTCGCACTTGTGCTGTGGCCGGTTTGGCAAATCGTCAAATTCGGGCGGGCTTATATTACTAGGTAATTTGGAGTAAGTGGAATTGCGTCATTTGCTCTTATTTTGAATGTAATCTAGTGGATCATCCGTAATAACCCAATGATCTTTTTGCAATGCACGCACGACCGGATCATGGAATAAATCTCGTGCTGACATAAAACAAAATTATAGCCTGAATCATAAGATGACTGATACCGAAATCCGATTTCCCGATTTCTTCGTCGCCTGACCCAGTAAAATGTTGCTCATGCGAACCGCTGAAATACACCGCGTGACGAAGGAAACCAACGTGCGCGTAAAACTGAATTTAGACGGCAGTGGTCTGGCCAATATTCAAACTGGGGTGGGGTTTTATGACCACATGTTGCACCATATTGCCCACCATGGCTTGTTTGACCTTGAAATCGCCGCGACTGGCGATTTGCATATCGACGAACATCACACCGTTGAAGATGTGGCGATAGCACTGGGGCAAGCGCTCGACCGCGCCTTAGGCGACCGCGCCGGTATTGTGCGCATGGCCGATGCTTTTGTGACGATGGACGAGGCACTGGCGCAGGTGATTATCGACCTGAGCGGGCGGGCATATTGTGTGTGCGATGCCACATTCACCAGTGACCGTATGGGCGGCATGGGCACGTCGTTGGTGGCGCATGTGTTTGAATCGATTGCTACCCACGCCCGCATGAATCTTCATGCCCGCGTGTTGTATGGGCGCGATGACCATCACAAGACCGAGGGGCTATTTAAGGCGCTGGGGCGCGCCCTCGATGCCGCAACTCAATTTGACCCACGTCGTAGCGGTGTGCCTTCGACAAAAGGGGTGATTTAGAGCCGTGAGCCGTGAGCTTTGGGCTGTGAGCCGTGAGCCATGAGCTTTGAGCCATGAGCCATGAGCTTTGAGCCATGAGCCATGAGCTTTGAGCCATGAGCCGTGAGCTTTGAGCCATGAGCCGTGAGCTTTGGGCTATAAGCGTAGGTGCTTTGACCTTTGAAACATAAAAATTTTGCGCTATGATTCACAGCCAAAGCTCATGGCTCACGGCTCAAAGCTCACGGCTCACGGCTCAAAGCTCACGGCTCACGGCTTCCTAAAATATGAACATTCTCGTCGTTGGTGGCGCTGGCTATATTGGCAGTGTTACCTCACAACTCCTTGTCGAAGCTGGACATCATGTCAGCGTATTTGATAACCTAAGCACTGGGCATCGGGATGCGGTTCCCGATCAGGCACAATTTATTCGTGGTGATCTTGCGAACCAAGCCGAGATTGATGCCGCGATTAAGCAGGTGCAGCCCGAAGCAATTTTGCATTTTGCGGCATTGATTGAGGCGGGTGAGAGTATGAAAAACCCCGCCAAGTTTTATCGCACCAATGTGGGTTATACCCTCAATTTGCTCGATGCGTGTGTGCGTTTTGAGGTTAAAAAGCTGGTGTTTTCATCTACGGCTGCCATTTTTGCCGCCAGCGATGCGCCCATTAGCGAAAATTCGCATATTGAACCCGCCAATTGTTATGGCGAAACCAAATTGACCGTAGAGCGGATGTTGAAATGGTTTGGGCAAATTCATGGCATCCGTTATAGCGTGTTGCGTTATTTCAATGCCTGCGGGGCCTATGGCACACGTGGCGAGGCACACACGCCCGAAACCCATCTTATACCGCTGACGTTACAGGCGGCAATGGGCCAACGCCCGGCCATCAATATTTATGGCACCGATTACGCCACCCCCGATGGCACTTGTATTCGCGACTATATTCATGTTGCCGATCTGGGTAGTGCCCATGTGTTGGCTCTCAATTATTTGGCCGATCACCCGACCATTACATGTAACCTTGGCAATGGTACCGGTTATTCGGTGCGCGAGGTGATTGATGCCGCACTCGAAGTGACTGGGCGCGAGATTAAAGTGGTTGAAGGCCCGCGTCGCCCGGGTGATGCCGCCCGTTTGGTCGCCGCCTCTGATCTCGCTCGCCGTGAGCTTGGTTGGCAACCCAAAATTCCCAGCCTCGCCGATATTGTGGCTAGCGCATGGCAATTTATGCAAAAATAGTAGTAAGAAGTGGAAAGTGGAAAGTAAAAAGTGAAAAGTAGAAAGTAGCAAGAAACGAACTAAATCATTTAGGCCTTTTTCCTTTTTACTTTGCACTTTTTACTTTTCACTCAAGTACTTAATCATGAACAAACAAAATATTAATCACCTAAACGCCAGCGGCAAGCGTGTGCTTGTGCGGGTGGATTTTAATGTGCCGTTGGATAAAGCCGGACATATTACGGATGACACCCGAATTCGCGCGGCATTGCCCACGATTACGCATTTGCGGGCACAAGGCGCAGCCATCATTCTCATGTCGCATTTAGGTCGCCCCAAAGGGGTTGACCCCGCCCAAAGCCTAAAACCAGCGGCAGCGCGGCTAAGCGAATTGCTCGATGCTGGGGTTGCATTTGCGCCCGATTGTGTCGGGGCCGAGGTTGAGGCCCTTGCCAAGGCATTGCGCCCAAGCGAGGTTTTATTGCTCGAAAACCTGCGTTTTCATAAAGAAGAAGAGAAAAATGACCCCAGTTTTGCCAAGCAATTGGCGGCATTGGGCGATGTTTATGTGAATGATGCCTTTGGCAGCGCCCACCGCGCTCATGCTTCAACCGAGGCCGTGGCGCACTTTTTGCCCGCTTATGGCGGCTTTTTGATGGAGCGCGAGATCAATTTTCTGGGGCGCATCTTGACGAACCCAGCCCGCCCGTTAGTTGCCATTTTGGGTGGGGCCAAAATCAGCGATAA
Organism: Thermoflexus hugenholtzii JAD2; assembly: GCA_945877855.1. Taxonomy (GTDB): domain Bacteria; phylum Chloroflexota; class Anaerolineae; order J036; family Brachytrichaceae; genus AQU-03. The sequence continues at coordinate 2,889 of CAMDWA010000152.1, forward strand.
ATTGCCCGTCATTACCAATTTATTGCCCTTGGTCGATAAACTGATTATTGGCGGTGGCATGGCAAATACTTTTTTTAAGGCGCAGGGTTTGGCGATGGGTGACTCGTTGGTCGAAGATACTGCTTTGGCGGCAGCTCGCACCATTTTAGAAAGCTCTGGCGATAAATTGGTGTTGCCTATTGATGTGGTGGTGGCCAATAAGTTTGCTGCCGATGCCGCCACACAGGTCTGTAGGGTGAATGAAGTCAGTGCTGGCTGGCGTATCCTCGACATCGGCCCCAAAACCGCCGATGCTTATGCTGCCATTTTAAAAAGCGCCAAAATGGTGGTGTGGAATGGCCCAATGGGGGTGTTTGAATTTGCGGCTTTTGCCAATGGCACCAACAAAGTCGCCATTGCCGTTGCGGCGGCCTCTGAGGCTGGCGCGATTACGGTCATTGGCGGCGGCGACTCGGTGGCTGCCATCGAGCAAAGTGGCCTTGCCGACAAAATTACGCATATCAGCACCGGTGGCGGTGCATCACTTGAATTTCTCGAAGGCAAAGTGCTGCCGGGTGTGGCGGTCTTACCAGAAGGGTGAAGGATAAAGGATGAAGGATGAAAAAGCCTTCATCCTTCACCCTTTATCCTTTATCCTTCACCCTTTCCTCATGAAGACCATTCTTGTCATTGATGATCACCCCGATGTGCGATTGCTCACCCAAGAGGTGCTGGTTGCTGAAGGGTTTCGGGTTGAGACGGCTGAAAATGGGGTGCGTGGCTTAAGCATCGCTCAGCGGCTTAAACCCGACCTCATTTTGCTCGATATTATGATGCCAGTGATGGGTGGATATGAATTTATCCGTGAATATCGCCGTAATGCCAATACGCCCATTATTTTGCTGACAGCCAAGATTGAAGAAACCGATAAAGTGCTGGGGCTTGAATTGGGTGCAGATGATTACATGACCAAACCCTTTGGGTTGCGCGAATTGGTGGCACGGGTGCGGGCAGTGTTGCGGCGGGTGGGGAATGAGTCGGCTGGCACAAAAGTGTTACGCTGTGGCGAATTGGCGCTTGACCTTGACGCTCATCGTGTGACGATAAATGGCAACGAGGTGCGGCTGACCCCGTCTGAATATGAGTTGTTGGCGGTGTTAATGTCATCGCCGGGGCGGGCATTTAGCCGCGCCGAATTGCTTGATCGGGTGCAAGATACCTCGTTTGTAGGCATTGAACGCACGATTGACGTGCATGTGCGCAACTTGCGTGCCAAGATCGAACCCAATCCATCGACTCCACGTTATATTGAAACGGTGTTTGGGGTGGGGTATAGAATTAATTCATGAGCTTTGAGCCATGAGCTTTGAGCCGTGAGCTTTGAGCCGTGAGCCGTGATTCTATGCTTCACGGCTCATGGCTCAAAGCTCATGGCTTTCTCACCACTACGATGAAATCACTCACCCTTAAGCTTGTGTTGGCGTTTATGTTGGTGGGGCTAATTGGCGCTGGGGTGGCGGCGGCGTTTTCACAGGTGGCAACCCGCACCGAGTTTAATCGTGCGCGATTGCTCGACACGCAAGACCGATTTGTAGACCGCACACTTGAATATTACGAAATATTTGGCACGTTTGAGGGGGTGAATGATTGGCTGTCTGCCAACCCGCCTGATAACGCGAACCCGCCACCAGTAGGTGGGCTTTTTCAACCTCCGCCTAATAATCAAAATCGCCCGCCCCCTTTATTTTTGTTGCTCGACCTGAATTATCGCGCCATGACGCGCTCCCCCGATATTCGTCAATATGATGCGTTGCCAGTGAATCAACGAACCGGCCTTACCCCTGTTATTTTTGAAGAAAAAAGAGTTGGTTATGTTAAGTACTTAGGCGGCGAGGCAAGATTAAGTGATCGCGAGTCGCAATTGCTGAATCGTATTTATCAGGGCTTGGGCTTGGCGGCGGTTGCGGCCACCATTGCAGCGCTGGTGGTTGGGGTGGTGTTGGCCCGCACGCTTACGCGCCCAACGCGGGCGCTCATTACCGCCATTCACGCCATGACAGATGGGCATTTGCAACAGGCAGTGAAGGTGCAATCGAAAGATGAATTGGGCGAATTGAGCCGCGCATTTAACCAGATGAGCGCCCAAATTGCCCACGAGCAGCAATTGCGCAAGCATATGACCGCCGATATTGCCCATGAATTGCGCACCCCGCTCACCGTGATTTCTGGTTATCTTGAGGCCATGAGCAGCGGCACTTTGCCGGTCACCCCAACCCGTTTGCAAACGGTGTTTGCCCAAGCCAACCATTTGCAACATTTGGTCGATGACTTGCGCACCTTGTCATTGGTCGATGCTGGTGAATTGCGGTTGAATCGGCAACCCGCTGCGCCCGAAATGCTTTTGCGCCAAACGGTGCAATTTTTTGAGTCGCAAGCCGTGCAAAACCAAATTGACCTAAATTGTGCGGTTGAGCCAAATTTGCCCGAAATCGCGCTTGACCGAGATCGGATATTACAGGTGTTGAGTAATTTAGTAAGCAATGCTTTGCGGCATACCCAGCCGGGCGGTAGCATTTGTTTATCGGCGAAGGTAAAAGATCAATTATTGCAATTAAGTGTGCAAGATAATGGTGAAGGCATTGCACCAGACGCATTGCAGCATATTTTTGAGCGTTTTTATCGTGCTGATTCTGCGCGTGTTTCGGCGAATACCGCTTCAACGGGGTTGGGTTTAACCATCGTCAAATCGATTGTGCGTGCACATGGTGGTGATATTAGCGTGGCAAGTGTGTTGGGGCAAGGCGCGACATTTAACATAACGTTGCCTTTAAACGTATGATGACGCGTGATGATGCGTGCAAATACTAGCTCGACATCGAGGACTATCGTTTGCGGCGTGATATATTTAATAGTATGACAACGTTAAACAGCGGCATGATTGTCGCCCCTCAACCTGTGGCGGCTGAGGCCGGAGCTGAAGTATTGCGGAGTGGCGGTAATGCCATCGATGCAGCGGTTACGTGTGCCTTGGTGCAAGGGTTGGTTGACCCACAAATGAATGGAATTGGCGGTTATGCGTTATTGACCATGCACTTGGCTGGCGATACCGCAGACGAAGTAGTGGGGATTGATGCACCAGCTACGGCAGGGAGTAAAGTTAGCCCAAGGATGTGGGCCAATGACATTATTGGCATGAACCCCGATGGCTGGGGCTATTTTTTAAATGGCAAAGTAAACGACGCAGGTTACACCTCTATTTGCACCCCCGGCACCATCAAAATGCTTGATATGATGCTATCGCGTTGGGGCACGCGAAGTTGGGCTGAGGTGTGCCAGCCAGCTATCAAGGTTGCCGAAGATGGCTTTATGGTTTATGACAAATTGGCAAGAGGTTGGCATGAAAAAGCACGTTTCCCCGAAGCGTGTTCATTGCTTGAATATATTCAGCGTAACCCCGAAGCCAGCCGTATTTATCTGAAGCAGGGGCAGCCCTATGCGGCTGGTGAGTGGTTTAAAAACCCAGACTATGGGCAAACATTGCGCCACCTTGCCGCCAAAGGCGCTGATGATTTTTATCATGGCGAATTGGCAGCCCGTATGAGCGCCGATTTGGCGGCGAATGGCGCTTTTTTTACTGCGGCTGATCTGGCGAATTACAGCTTGCGCGATGCCGCCCCTGTGCAAGGCACGTATCGCGGTTATGGCATTGCCAGTGCGACTGCGCCACATGGTGGCGCAACCATTGTTGCCATTATGAATATTCTCGAGGGTTGGGATATGGCCTCGCTTGGGCATAATTCACCCGAATATATTTACCGTTTGGGCATGGCGATGAAGGCAGCGTTTGTGGATCGTAACCAGCATATGGCAGATGCCAATTTTGTGAAGGTTCCGCTTGATTGGATGTGCTCGAAGGCGCGTGGGGCCTATTGGCGTGAGGTGATCGATTCGGGCAAGCCAATTGAGGCCAGCCCGGTGGTTACTGGCACGCCCACTACCACCCACGTTACGGTGGTCGATAAACACGGCAATTGTGTCGCATTAACCCATTCACTGGGGGCTTCGTCGGGGGTTATTACGCCGGGTTTGGGTTTTATGTATAACAATTCGATGATTAATTTTGACCCCTACGCCGGTAATGCCAATTCGATTGCACCGGGCAAAAGCCGTACCACCGGTATGACCCCAAGCATAGTTTATAAAGATGATAAACCGATGTTGGTGTTGGGTGCGCCAGGGGCCACCCGCATCATCACCTCGTGTTTACAGGTGATGTTAAATGTCATTGATTTTGGCATGAGTGTGGCCGAGGCGGTTCACACCCCGCGCATTGATTGTCAAATTAACAATATCCGTTGCCAAACCCGTATTCCCGAATATGTGATGGCTGAGGTGCGCAAACGCCACCCGATTGGTCATATCCCCTATTCGCACGGCGGTATGGGGCTGGTGCAAGCCATTTATATTGACCCTGTTACTGGGGCACTGTCTGGGGCATCTGACGGTGGGTGTGATGGCATGGCGTTGGCGGGGTAATTGGCAGCGTTTTGCTTGCTTATGTTGCGTATAATAAACAAAGTGGTGTAGCCATGCATCACTATTTTTCACACATATCTTTAAAGAGGGGAAATAAATGTATCAAAGTATTACAGTAGTTGGTCGACTTGGGCGTGACCCAGAAATGCGTTATATGCCAAATGGCGACCCAGTCACTAGCTTTAGCATTGCCACCGATCGGCAATACAATGACAAGAATGGTCAAAAAGTGAAAGAAACGACTTGGTTTCGGGTTTCAGTTTTTGGCAAACAAGCTGAAATCGCCAATCAATATCTAAACAAGGGCAAGATGGTATTGGTTGAAGGGCGGTTGCGGGTTGATCCCAAGACTGGTGGACCACAAACATTTACACGCCAGGATGGTGTTGTCAGTGCCAGCTTTGAAATTGCTGCTAATGCGTTGCGCTTTCTTAGCCCCAAAGATGAAGGCAGCGCCAGTGGCGGCGGTGGCGGCGGTAGCGGAGATATGGGTGGTGGGGCTGATGCTTCGGGTGGCGAAGATATGCCATTCTAAGATTGAGGTTAAACATAATTTATGCAACCCTCATCACAACCATCTTCAGCCAATTCACATCAGCAATCGCCACAACCACAAGGGTTGCAAATTGATATTCCAGCTAATTTAGACGCTGCTTATTCAAACTTTGTTGTTATTCAACATACTCCTGCCGAATTTGTGTTCGATTTTGTGCGGGTGTTACCCAATATGCCACACGCAAAAGTAGGTGCGCGGGTGATTATGACGCCCATGCACGCGAAGTTGCTATTACGGGCTTTGCAAGATAATATTGATAAGTATGAGGCCCAGTATGGGGTGATTTATACCCCACAGCAAGGTGGCGAACAACTGGTTAGCAAGTTGTTTGGCGCATAGAAGCTATTTTTATAGCTTATTAGTGATGTTGCCGATTTAGATATTCCTCGTCAAGCGTAGCTTGACGAGGAATATTCTAAATCGGTGAGAACCTTTCAACACTTAGTAATAAAAAAAGTATTCTTTTAATAAATAGCGGAAATTTGTTTTAATTCTCGTTATTTATTGAGAAGATATTTAAAAATAACAATTAAATATGAAGCGATTGATTCTTTCACTCCTGCTCACATTTTCGCTTGGAATCACCACGCTCGTTGATATTCAACCTACATCGGCCAGCACACTTAGCAGCACAACCAACGAGAATACCCAATCCGGTAGCCATGTGGTGCAGCCCGGCGAAAATTTATTTCGTATTTCCCTTCGCTACGGCGTTAGCGTTCAATCTCTGATCGCCGCGAATGGTATTGAGGGAAATATTGTATATATCGGTCAGCGCCTTGTGATACCGGGTAACACATCCGCTTCTTCCAATGTCGTGTCGCAACCGCAGGTAAGCGCACCTGCATCCCCGCCAAAAACAGAAACAAATACAACGTCACGCGCTAACAAATCGATTTATGTTAGTTTAAACCGCCAACGGGTATATTTGTATGAAAATGGTCAATTGACGCGCACCTATGTTGCGAGTACTGGAATGCAAGGTGCCACCAAAGTTGGCAATTTTCAAGTACAAACAAAATCGTTAGAGGCATTTGCCAGCACTTGGCAGTTACGCATGCCTTATTGGCTTGGCATTTATTATGTCGGGCGTATTGAAAATGGTTTTCATGCGTTGCCGATTAACCGTTTTGGGCAGACCATGTGGGCCGGGTTTTTGGGTCGCCCAGCCTCATATGGCTGTGTGGTCTTGAGCAATGCCGATGCGGCAGCTTTATATCGTTGGGCCGATATGGGCACCTCCGTTTCGATTCGTTGGTAATCATGAAAATTGCACTTGTTACTGGGGCCAATCGTGGTATTGGGCAACAAATTTGCGCCGACCTTGCTGCGCAAAATATTCAAGTTATTTTGGCCAGCCGTGACCTGAAAAAAGGTGAAGCTGCGGCACAAATGATTCGCGCTTCACAGCCACAGGCGCAGATTGTGGTGCAGCAATTAGATGTGACCAGCGACGAGAGTGTAAACGCTTTGCACGATTTTGTGCTTAAGACCTATGGTCGGCTCGATATTTTGGTCAACAATGGGGCCATTTTGATCGATGACGATGTCAGCATTTTTAATTTAGATATTCCTCGTTTACAAGCCACATTAGAGGCCAATTTATATGGGCCATTACGTCTGTGCCAAGCTTTCATTCCATTGATGCAAACCAATGGCTATGGACGGGTGGTGAATGTGTCATCTGAAATGGGGCAATTAAGCGATATGGGTGTCGGCACTGCGGCCTATCGCATTTCTAAAACGGCGCTTAATTCCCTCACCACGATTTTTGCCGCCGAGGTTGGGCGCGGCAATATCAAGATTAATTGCTGTACGCCGGGCTGGGTGCGCACCGATATGGGCGGGCCGTCGGCGCATAAATCAGTTGCCGAAGGCGCAGATACCCCGGTTTGGTTAGCCACCTTGCCTGATGATGCCCCAACGGGGCAGTTTTTTGCCGACCGCCAAACTATGGCGTGGTGATGAGAAGGTGAAAATCGAGGAAATGTCGATTTGACTATTCCTTCACAAGCTACACTTGTGAAGGAAT
>CAMDWA010000153.1 GCA_945877855.1 Thermoflexus hugenholtzii JAD2
CGAGCGGCAGCCACCCAAAAGCAACCAAGGTCTGTGTGGTGATGATGCGCGACATGAGCGGCACATCGCCCCCCATTTGTCGCGCTAGCGCTTGGGCGGTTGAGGCGGTGGGGATGCAATTGAAAAAGACGATGATGGCGCGGGTAAGGCCATTAATGCCTAAGAGTTGACATAATAACAGGCTAAAGAGCGGCATGGCGATGAATTTGAAGCCATGCGCCGCCACAATTGCCCGCACATCCCCCCGAATTTGCTCGAAGCGTAACGCTGCACCCACTGAAATGAGGCCGCAGGCCAATGAGGCTTGGCCTAACACGGTTAAAGTGGCGCGTATACCATCTGGCACAGCCACATTTAGCCCACTAAACAATGCCCCCAACACGCACGAAACGATGAGCGGGTTGCTGGCGATGGGGCGAAGCAAGGCGCGAGGGTGCAAGGTGCGGCCTTGGGCGTAGTAGGCCAAGGCGGTGACGCATAACACATTGGTCATGGGCACAAATAGGGCGATGAGAATGGCAATAAGCACACGGCCTTCATTGCCAAACAAGACCGGCACGGTTGCTAATGCGATGTAAGTATTGAAACGCACCCCGCCCTGAAAAACCGAGGTGAAGGCCGCCCCGCTATTTGATACCCAGCGCCGCAACATCAGCATGAGCGCGGCGCACAAAAATTGCGCACCCCAAATGACAATGGCGATTTCGAAGGCGGGCAGGTCTTGCAATCGTGCGCTGATCAGATTATTGAACAATAAACACGGAAACAACACCCAATAATTGAGGCGGTCGAGCTGGCCCCAAAAAGCATCGACCACAAATTGCTGCCGCCGCAAGCCCCAACCCAGCACGATGGTGGCGATGACGGGCGCAAGTGCGGTGGCGATGGTGTTCATGGGGGTGATGTTTTTCGCAAAGGCGCAAAGGCGACAAACTAACTGATGAAAGGTTTTACCGATTTCACTATTTATCTCTCATAGTGTAGCTATGGGAGATAGATAGTGAAATTGGCCCTTAACATTTTTGGATCAACTGGAATTTATGGGGTTGACTTTTTTAATTCTAGGGTAATCCTAAAATTCAATGGGTCACCCCGAAGCCCTTCGACAAGCTCAGGGTAAACTGCGAGGGGGCTTTGCGGAAAATCAGCACGATGATTAAGTTTACGCAAAGATTCCTCGCTTCGCGTCGGAATGACCCATCAAACCGATTCTTCAACCCCCTAAATTCCAGTTGAGCCACATTTTTTAGGAATTTGCACTAAGGCTGATTTAAGCCTAATATATTCTAATTTTGCGTCTTTGCGCCTTTGCGAGAGACATTTATTTTTCGGGCACTTGGCGAAAGGTGTTGACGATGAGTACCAAGCCGACACCAATCAGCAATGCCGACACATAAAAGGGTGCGCCCGGCAATTGAAATGGCGCTGTATTGCCGATAAAGTAGCTAAACACGGCAGTGCCAATGAGCGGCCCAGCAATCCCGGTCAAGGCATTAAAGCTCGATAAAGCGCCTTGCACTGCGCCTTGTTCGTTGGGCGGAATGCTTTTTGAGATGATGGACTGGGTGCTTGGCCCAGAAATACCCCCAATGGCCCCGATCAGGGGGATGACGTAGAACATCCAGCCTTGGGTAGCTGAACCATAGAGAATAAAGCTGAGGATGCTGAAGGCTAAGCCGATGATGACGGCTTTGCGCTCGCCGATGCGTTTGACTACTTTGCCAACCAATACGCCTTGCACGATACCGGCGCTAAGGCCGACCAAGGCCAATGAAATACCCACTTGGTCTGAGGCCCAGCCATAGCGATATTGGGTGTAAAGCACCCACACACTTTGTAGCACATTTTGAGCCAAAAAGCTAAAAACGCTGGCAATGGTCAGGCGTAACACAATCGGGAAACGCTGTAAGCCGGTCAGGCTGCCGAGTGGGTTGGCGCGTTTCCATTCGAATTCGCGGCGGTTTTCTTTGGATAGCGACTCTGGCAAGACAAAAAAGCCATATAACCAATTGAAAAGTGTGATGACAGCCACGACCAAAAATGGCACGCGCAAACCAACATTGCTCAACAAACCGCCGATGAGCGGCCCAATAATAAAGCCTAAGCCGAAGGCTGCACCGACAATGCCAAAATTTTGGGCGCGTTTTTCGGGCGGCGACACATCGGCAATATAGGCGGTGACGGTGGTGATGTTGGCAGCTGTAATGCCAGCAATGACGCGCCCAACGAACAGCCAGCCTAAGCTAGGCGCAAACGCTAACAATAAATAATCTAGCCCAGAGCCAAGCAATGAAATGAGGATGACGGGGCGGCGACCGTATTTGTCGGATAACCCGCCGAGAATGGGCGAAAACACAAATTGCATCAACGCAAAAACGGCAATCAAAATGCCGTAAGTGCTAGCAGCTGCTTGAATATCGTTATTGCTAAAACTTTCGATGAGTTTGGGTAAAACTGGAATGATGAGGCCGAGGCCAAGAATATCGAGTAAGAGTGTAACAAAAATGAACCCGAGTGCGGGTTTGCGATTGGTCATTATGGTGTTATATTACTCCTATTTGAGCAGTGCGAATCAGATTTATCTCAGGTTCGTGTTTATCATATACCTATGCTGCCATTTCATATTCCGGTGCTCATCGTTAATTATTTTCCGCTCGATAAACGCGGTTGGATTGACCTTGAGGTGACGACTGATGTAACCGGCTCGCTCGACCAAATCCGCCGCCACACAGTAGACACCACCCAAAAAGTAATTGCGGCGCTGGAGCAGGGCAGCCGATATCACGGTTACAAAGACCCCGCCGCCCAACCCAGCCTGAAATATCGTGTTGTCGATACCATCGAGATTCACGAGGCGCTACCCATTAGCCGCAAAATTGGCTGGCGTGGCTTGCCATTTCCCGATTACAACGCCATTATGCAGCGAATTAATGTGCGTGAATGGGTAGAGCAGCGCGGGGTGAAAGAGATTTGGCTGTGGGGGTATCATGGCAGCAAAATGGAATTGTGGGAGTCGAACATGGCTGGGCCTTGGGGCGATGTGAGCAATAGCGACCGTGACCCGCATGATTTGCCGGTGCTGAGTAAAACTTATACGGTCTATCACTACAATTACCAACGTGGGCCATCTGAGGCCACCGAAGACCATATGCATCAGATCGAGGCGGTGCTGCGTGAGGCCAACGAAGATTTGTTTTGGCGTAAATTTGTGGGTGAGGTGGGCGAAGGGCGCTGCGGCTGGACGCATTTTCCACCCAATGGCGTGCGTGATTATGATTGGGCCAACCGTAGCATGGTATGGACAGACATTGAAGATTGGCGGCCCGAGGGCGGGGGGCAAAAGCAACGTATGAATTGTGCCCGTTGGAACAGCGATAGCTTGACATGGTTTATTTATTGGATGCAAAACTTGCCGGGCCATAACAATGGCCTGACCTATCGTGGCAAACTGCTCACCAATTGGTGGCATTTGATCGGTGATTATGATGACGCGATGCGGCGCAAAGTAGGGTTGGTTGGTTGATTAGTTGAATGGTTGATTGGTTGAGTGATGACCCAACTAATCAACCATTCAACGAAGGTATTGATTGAACAGAAGCAGATTGTTTTTAGCCATTTGTATCACACTGGCGTTAGGCATGAGTGCGTGGACAAACCCTGCCTCAACGCCGTTGCCGGTGCAGCCAGTGCCAACGCCGATCGAAGCGACGGCAGTGCCCGCCATAACAGCAGCGGCGCAAATGGTAATAACCCCCGAAGCCACAATTGCTCCAACTGTCACGCCGGTTATCCCGACCGTAACACCGATTGTTCCCACCATTACTCCAACCCCCAGCGCCCAAAATACATTGACTTTAACGAAATGGGCGGATGGGCTGACGCGCCCCACTTATTTGACTTATGCCGATAACACCGGCTTGCTTTATGTCACCGAGCAGGCCGGTAAAATTTGGGTGATTGACAAAGGGCAAGTGCGCCCAACGCCTTTTTTAGATATTACCGACCGAGTGCGTAGCACCGCCAATGAGCAAGGCTTGTTAAGTATGGCCTTTAGCCCAAATTATGCTCGTGATCGAGCTTTTTGGGTGAATTACACCGATAGCAATGGCGATACGACCATTTCAAAATTTGTGCTTGACCCCAAACAGGGGGTTGCTGACCCAAATAGCGAGCAGGTTTTTTTGAGCATCAAACAGCCTTATTCAAATCATAACGGCGGGCAATTGAAATTTGGGCCAGATGGCATGTTGTATATCGGCATGGGGGATGGCGGCTCGCAGGGCGACCCCAATGGCAATGGACAAAATTTACAGGCGCAATTGGGCAAATTGTTGCGTATAGATGTGTTGAAACCACCCGCGCCAGCCCAAAACCAAGCAAAACGTGTCTATAGCATCCCCGAAAATAATCCATTTGCCAGCCAAAACGATAGCGCCGAGGTTTGGGTATATGGCCTGCGCAATCCTTGGCGCTTTAGTTTTGATCGTAAAACAGGCGATTTATACATCGCCGATGTTGGGCAAAGCGCCTATGAAGAAATTAATTTTCAGCCAGCCAAGAGCAAAGGTGGCGAAAATTATGGCTGGAACAAACGCGAAGGCTTTGAGGCTTATCGCGGTGGCGATGACCGTGCTGAATTTGTCAAACCCATTCATGTTTATGGGCGCGGTGATGGCTGTTCGGTGACGGGTGGCTATGTGTATCGTGGGGCCAAGTTGCCCATGTTGCAGGGCGCTTATTTGTTTGGCGATTATTGCAGTGGCAAAATTTGGCAATTGCAGCGCGACCAAGCGGGCAATTGGCAAAGTAGCTTGTTGTTCGACACCGAATATCGCATCAGTTCATTTGGCGAAGATGCCAATGGCGAGCTATATATGCTTGACTTGAATGGTGCGATTTATGCGCTGACGCTTGCGGCCCAGCCAAGCGCCATCACCCCAAGCCTAAGCCAAGCCAGCGCCCAACGCCCACGCCTGATTGAGTTTTATGCCGATTGGTGAGAAGCTTGTTTGGCAACCAAGGCTGTCGTGAACAGGCTAGAACAAGTGTATGCGGATGAGATTGATTTTGTGCAATATGATATTGATGACCCGCGCAACGCCGCCGCCAAAACATTGTATAAATTTACGGCGCAACCGCAAATTGTTATTTTGGATGCACAAGGCAAGGTCTTTGCCTCGCGGCACAGCGGGCTAACGTATGTGGCGTTGCGCCAAAATTTAGAGCAAGTGTTGGCGGCACGTTAGAGCGGCTTCTGAGTTGATGAGAGGTTTTGCCAAATTCGCTATCTTTGCCCCAAGCGCAGCTTGGGGCAAAGATAGCGAATTTGGCGCATTTTTATTTAATTCCCACCGATTTGGCGCGGGCGATCAGGTCATTGCGGCTGGGCACGCCCACTTTGTTGAGCATATTTGAAATATGATTGCGCACGGTCTTGAGCGTGAGGCCGGTTTGGCTGGCGATTGCCTCGGTTGAAAGCCCTTGCACCATCAAAATCATAATTTCACGCTCGCGCTCGGTGAGGCCCGGAAAAAGCGCCACCGGCGCTGCCATGTCGATGTCTGACATCAGATGCAGTAATTTATCGGCCATTTGCGGCCCAAATAAGACTTCGCCGTTATGCACACCGCGTATTGAGCGAAAAACCTGATCTTCGCCAGCATCTTTGAGAATGTAGCCGCGTGCCCCAGCACGAATGGCCGAAATGAGCGTGCCGGTCTCTTCAAACATGGTCAAAATGATGATTTTGGCATGTGGGTTTTGTTTGACAATTCGGCGTGTGGCTTCAATGCCATTGATGCCGGGCAATTGAATATCCATCAAAATGATATCGGGTTGGCATTTTTCGGCCTGGGTAATTGCCATTTCGGCATCAGTGGCCTCGCATATCAGGTCAATATCGGGTGCGGTTGACAAAATCATGCGCAGCCCATCACGAAAAATGCGGTGGTCATCGACGACCATTAACTTAATTTTGGGTGTATTAGATTCGTTTGCCATTGATCAAATCTTATTTTTCAAATATTGTTAAAAACTGCATGGAATTACCGCATGAATATGCGTGCCGCCACTTGGCATCGGCTTTGCAATGACATGACCGCCCAATTGAGTCGAGACCACATTCATGCTGCCCAAACCTACGCCGGGGCGTTGCTGTGTTGCAATGCCCTTGCCATTATCGACGATATCGATCACCAGCCCCGTAGATGTGGCGGCAAGGTTGATCTCGGCATGGGTTGCTTCAGCATGGCGGGCCACATTTGACAACGCCTCGATGATAATTTTATAGGCCGCCACCTCGACTGCGGCAGGCAGTAATAGCATGGTGTTAGGCACATTGACTTGCACTGATAAGACCCCTTGTGAAAATTGGAGTGCTTGCTCTTGGATGGCGGCCACTAACCCTAATTCGTCTAACAGTGCGGGGCGCAAATCATAGATTACACGGCGCAAATCGGCAATGATTTTGCGCAATTGTTGGCGCGTTTCAATGGTTTGGGCCGAAAGTTTTTGGGTGATGTCATCGGTTGAAGCCCCCGCTTGTTCGGTGAGTTGTCGCGCCAAAATAGCCAAGGCTCCCACCCGCAAATCGAGCGCCGCCAATGATGGCCCAATGGCGTTATGCAATTCACGGCGCAACATGCGGCGTTCTTCTTCGCGGGCCAGCACAATTTGTTCGCGGCTGCGCAATACCTCGTTAAACCCAATGATTAAATTGAGCGCTGGGCCAATTTGGTCGGCAAAGGCGCGGGCAAGATTACGCGCTGGCTTGTCAAAAGCCGTTGCACTTTTATCGCGCTCAATGATGAGCCACCCAACGACATCGGCGCGATGATGCACGGTTAGAACTAACCGATGTTTGGTGCTGTGTTTGAAAAATAGCGCATCGGGCGCGGCGGCGCGCGGGGTTTTGCGGGGTTTTGCCGAAAGGGGCGAAGTCACTACGATTTCGTGCAAGGCCAATAGCGTTACCGAATTGCCATCTGTAGTATTGACCGCCTGCGCCTGCCAAACGGTCACCCGATTGGCCTGTAATGCCTCGGCGAGGGTGGCGGCAATGGTTGGCGCGATTAATTCTGGGGCCAACGTCGCCGCTAGCTGTTGCCCAAGGCTGTAAAGGCTACTCATGTTGAGAGTTGATAGTGATAGTTGATAGTTAAGAGGTTTAAGTGACTCGTGACTTATGAATTATGACATGAGTCACGAGTCATGAGTCATCACTCATTCTTAACTATCGACTATCACTATCAACTATCACTATCAACTATCAACTATCAATTTGTTTTATCCCGATTGATTCGGGAATAGCTTCCCGTTGGCATAGGATTGCGACTCGTGACTTTGGGATGTGGATTTGCTATAAATAGTGCAACTGAAACAAGTTAAACATTTTGGAGGTAACAACTAATTATGGCAGCAGCAAAAATTAAGGCCGATTATGAGCAATTACAAGAGATTGCAAAAGTATTTGGCGAAAACGCAGACGTGATTTCACAAACAAAAGACAGCATTAGCAATCAAGTTGACACATTACAGGGTGGTGATTGGGAAGGTGTTGGGGCAAAAAATTTTTATAGTGAAATGAGCGGCATGATGATGCCAGCATTCACAAAATTGATTAATGCCATGAACGCGGCACAAAAGACAGCCAATGACATCGCCAAAACGATGAAGCAAGCGGAAGATGACTCGGCCAACATGTTGATTATGAAGGGCTAGAGGAGAATCAAGAGTCAAGAGTTAAGAATATAGATTTAAGAGGGCGGCAAAAATCTAAACTCTAAAATCCAAAATTAAGCATTAAGGAGATATTATGGCAGATATCAAGATGAAGTTTGAAAGCGTTACAGAAATGTCACAGATTATGTCTGAAGCGCAACAAACAATCCAAGATTCAATCGATGCAATGAAAGGCATTGCACAGAAATTAGAAAGCGGGGCCTTGTGGGGCACTGGTGGCGATAGCCTGAAGATGGGCATCAACGAAAAGCTGGTGACCAAGATGCAAACCTTGGCCGAAAAATGTGGCGAAATCAGCAAAGACCTGAAAGATGCTGAAGAAGCCGTGCGTAGAGGCGAGTCTCAATCGAAGGGGCGATTTAGTAATTAGTCATTTATTTAAATATTAAGGAGGCATGACATGAGCTTTATTGGAGATGCAGTAAGCGCGGTTGGCGATGCGGTGAGCAGTGTCGGCAGTGCAATTAGTGGCGTTGGTGGTGCTATTAGCGGAGCAGGTGGCGCAATAGCTGGGTTGTTTGCAGATATCAACCCGATTCAAGAGGCTGCCCAAATGATTGGGCAACAACAACAAGCGGTGAATGGGGTCGCAGATATGCTCAAAGGGTTTATTCCGGTCGTAGGGGATGCTTGGAAGGGGGATGATGCTGATCAATTTGCAGTTGACTTATCCCAAAAAATGTTACAAGCATTAAGCGGTATGGACATGAATTTAGGGAGCTTTCTCGGTCAGCTCAGCAGTGCGGTTGATATTGTGAACCAAGCTGACAACGCTGTAAATGGCATGGTTGGCGAATTGGTCGATGTGTTCGACGCAATATTTTAAGGCTTTGCCGATTGGCGACACTCTTTTTTAACAACAACAACAACAACAATTTTTACCGGAGGTAATTTAAAATGGCATCAGCAGTAGTAGAGATGGATTATGGGGTGGTTGAAGGCATTGCAAAAGGATTTGACACTGCCCACGAAATGTTGCAGGCAATTAGCCAAGCGCTCGAAGTGGCAATTGAGTCATTACGCGCAGCCAGCTTTGTTAGCTTTGGCACGACTGCCGCGCTCGCTCAAACCCTCGAGTTTTTTAAGAAAATTGCCGATAATTTGATGAAATTGTGTGTGGAATTTGCCGGCGATTTACGCCGTGCGGTTGGCGACCACAAACGCGGCGATTATAAAGCTGGGGCGTATTTCAAGAAAGGTATTACGCTTAACTAAACAACCCACGTTTCATTTAATGCCGAATTTGCCCTATCTGTCAACCATAACACGCCGCAGATAGTGCAAATTCGGCAATTCGTTGCCCTTCTCAAATGCATTACGCGAAAAAAAGCTTCGCAGCAACAATATGAGATCGGCTTAGATAGAGGAACTAATTATGCCAGCACCTATGATCAAAGCTGATTATGATCAGCTCAAAGAAATCGCCACTACATTTGGGCGTGAATCGGATCAGCTTAATATGATGGTAGGCACAATTAAGGGAGGGCTTGATCCCTTACAGTGTGGTGACTGGCAGGGCGTAGGGGCTGAGGCATTTTATGCCGAGATGAATGGTGAGCTTTTGCCAGCGCTCAAACGTTTGGTGCGCGCCATGACATCTGCCCAAGATTTGTCGAATAAAGTGTTGGGAACCATGCAACAAGCCGAAGACAACGCTTCGATGCTGATTGTGGAAACCATCAGCAAAGCCCAAAATGCTCCTCAAGCCGAGGCAGGGTCGGGGCGTAATGGCACAAGCGGCGGCGGTATGAGCGACGGCGGTAGCAGCAGTAGCAATGGTGGCAGCAGCGGCGGCACAAGCACGGGCGGCGATAATGAGCGCGGCGGCAATAGCGATAACTCAAGCTTCAATCCCCCCACCTATGGGGCGGATCAACCAGGCAATGGTCTTGGCCGGGCGGCCATTGATCGTATTGCCAATAACCTTAGTGGCGACACCTCAGGCGATTTGCTCGGTGATTCTGCCAATGGCGATTTCTCGAAAGGGATAGATGATTTTATGAGTTCACTCGACCAGTTTCGAGATGGGCTATTAAATGGCAACGCTAGTGGCAGTGGTTCTGGTAGCGGCGGCGGGTCTGGGTC